>JADGEP010000079.1 GCA_016744275.1 Candidatus Krumholzibacteriia bacterium
CAGCAGAACAGGCAGCAGGGCGGATATCGCGTTTTGGGAAACTCTGTTCTTCAACATCGCACAGATCAACCCCGTTTGAAGGCACCTTCGTGTCTCATTTCTTCGGCTGATCTTGCGTTTTCTTTAGCGTTGGAATGCGGTGTTATGCGTTTCTGGACAATGATTTGGAGATCCACCGTTCGGGGTTTTCCAAGCGCAAGAGCCAGACCTTGGCCTCCAGGCCTCCCGCAAACCCGGTCAATCGTCCGGTTGAGCCTATGACGCGGTGGCAAGGCACGATGATGGGCAAGTGGTTGCGCCCGTTGGCAGCCCCCACAGCCCGATGCGCCCGGGGCGACCCTACCCGTTGTGCGAGTTCGGCGTAGGTGATTGTTTCACCACGCGGGATGCGCCGCAACTCGGCCCACACCCGCAACTGAAAATCCGTGCCCGACGGGGCCAGGGGCAGGTCAAACTCCCCGCCATTTCCCTCGAAATAGTTGCCCAGCTGTTTCCGCGCCGTCTCAAAGATGGGCAGGTCATCACAGCGTTTGGCGGTCAAACCGGGCTGGTTCTTTTCGCCGGGCAACGCAATGCGAGTCAGAGCGCTGCCGTCACTCTCAAGCTTTATGGTGCCCAGGGGGCTGTTCATTTCGCTGCGCCATTTGCTCACGGTCATCCTCCGGGTTGGTCACTCAGGCTGGCCCAAAGGTGCAGGGCTGCATACGCCCGCCAGGGTCGCCACTGTTCGCTTTGCTCGTTCAGGTCGATGCCGGGCGCGGCGTGCAACAGGCCCAAATCTCGGGTCGGGAAACCATCCGGCTCGCCAAAGGCTCGCATGGCCACATACTGAGCGGTCCAGGGCCCGATGCCAGGCAAGGCCACCGCGCGGGCCACAAATTCTTCCAACCCCAAGGGGGCCTCCAACGCCAACCGGCCCTCGTGCACTGCCGCAGAAAAAGTCGTCACCGTGGCGGCTCGTCGTGCGGTCAAACCGATGCCCGACAAGTCGGCAACAGCCAAAGTCCCGGATGTTGGAAACAGGTGGCTCAGTCCGTCGACCGGGTTGTCCAAAGCGGTGCCGCAACGCTCGACCAGGCGTCCAGAAATGGTGGTCGCGGCGGCCACCGAAACCTGTTGGCCCAATATGGCCCGGATGGACATTTCGAAGGGGTCCCAGCCTGAAGGCAGGCGCAGTCCGGGTCGCTTCTTGATCAAAGGCGCCAACAGCGGGTCATGGCTGAGGTGGTCGCCAATAGTGGCGGGGTCAGCGCCGCAGTCGAACATGCGCCGGGCCCGGGCCACCAGGTCGATGGCGCCGGAGAAATCGGGCAGCCAGACCCGCAGTTGCAGGTGATTGTGGTCGGCGACCGGCGTCACTTCAAGGCGGCCAGTCAGATCGCCAAAGGTGATGGTGCGCCGGTAGGTATCTGCGGTCACCGCCTCGACTCCGGGAATGGCGCGGCCCTGCAAAAATGACGTCATTTGCGGCCAGTCGTACGGCGGTCGAAAAGGCAGGCGGTAGGTCAGCGCCGAATCGTCGGGGTGGGATTTGTGAGAACGGGTTTTACCGGCCCGCCGCCGCAGTTCACTGGGAGTGCGCCGAAAGGTGGACTTGAGCAGGTCGTTGAAGCGCCGCACCGACCCAAAACCGGCGGCCAAGGCGATCCGGGCCATGGGCAGGCTGGTTTGTTCGATCAGGTTGCGCGCAAAGTGCACCCTTCTGGTTTGGGCCACCGCCACCGGGGTGCTGCCCAGATGGTCGTCGAACAATCGCAACAAATGGCGCGGCCCGATGCCCAGGCGCAGGGCCAGATCGTCGACCGTATGGTGGTCCAGATAGCCGTCATTGATGTCGCGCAGGGCGCGCGAAACTGTGGCCGAGGTGCCCAGCCAGGCCGGTGTGCCCGGCGAGGTTTCGGGTCGGCAGCGGCGGCAGGGCCGAAAGCCCGCCTTCTCGGCCGCCGCGGCGCAGGAATAAAAAGTGACGTTCTTTTGCTGCGGTGTTACCGCCGGACAAACCGGGCGGCAATAGATGCCCGTGGTTTTGACACCGGTGAAAAAACGCCCGTCGAAGCGGGTGTCGCGGCTGCGCATGGCGCGGTAGCAAATGTCTGTGTCGAGTTTCATGACGTCATGATAGTGCCTGCCGAAGTATTGGTCTCGCCATTTTCGGACCTGTACCCTGTTTGATTTCAACCCGCACTGGTCTATTGCGCTTTTGCGCTATTGCGCCGATGAAGTTGCTGACGGCAACGCCGGCCCCCGCTATGATGGCAGCGATGATCTCACCCCAACGTTTGTGAGGCCTGCCATGTGGGTGTCCCCGAATAATTTCCCCACCGAAAAGCGCGAGCCGCCGCATCATCCGGGCTTGGGCCTGGTGCGCGTCACTGAAGTGGGCGCCTTGGCCGCCAGTCGCTGGATGGGCCTGGATGACCACCACGCCGCCGACCACGCCGCCCAGGATGCCATCACCGCCGCGCTGAATCATCTGCCCATGCAGGGCCGCATCGTTTGCGGCGAAGAAGGCCGCACCGGGGAACACTCGCCCCTGGACAGCGCTTGCGACGTGGGCACCGGCCAAGGGCCCGAACTCGACGTCGAGATCAACGCCATCGACGGGGCCACTTTGGTGGCCGAAGGCAAATCAGGCGCCATGTCCGTGGCCGCCCTGGCGCCGCGCGGCACTCTTTGGCGCCCGGGACCGGCGGTCTACCTCAACAAATTGGTGGTCGACCGCACGGTGGCTGAATCCATCGGTCCCGATGCTTTGGACGCGCCTCCGGGTTGGACCCTGGCCACCGTCGCGCGGGCCAAGGGCAAGGAAATCCGCGATCTGGTGGTTTTTATTCTCAACCGGCCTCGCCACGAAGAACTCATCGCCGAAGTGCGGCGCGCCGGCGCCCGTGTCTTGATGCGCAACGGCGGCGACATCGGCGGTTCGATGATGGCCGCCGACCCCAACGTGGCCATTGATCTTCTGATGGGCATTGGTGGCGCGGCTGAAGGCCTGATGGCCGCCTGCGCTGTCAAGGCTTTGGGCGGGGCGATCATGGCCCGGGTCGCGCCCCAGAGCGAAGCCGAACTCCAGGCCTGCAACGAACAGGATGTGGACCTGAAAAAAATCCTGACGCGGGATGATCTGGTTTCAGGCAAAGAGGTTTTCTTTTCGGCCACCGGCATCACCGACGGCTGGCTGCTCGGCGGCGTAAATTTCCACGGGCAGACAGTCGATACGCATTCTCTCGTGCTGCGGTACGAAACCGGCACCAGGCGCATCATCAAAACGGAGCACCGCCTCAAGTGATGAGATTAGTGATGAGAAACGCATCGTGAGCACCACCGGCCACACGAATCTGCGCCGCATCCGGGCCTGGTTGAAGGAAGAGTCTGTCTACTTCCAGCGCCCGGTTCGCGTCTTTCAAGGATACGAACGGTCTTCCCTGCGCCCGGATTTGGTGGCGGGCCTGACCGTGGCGGTGGTCTTGTTGCCCCAGGCCATGGCCTACGCGATGATCGCCGAACTGCCGCCTCAGATGGGTCTCTATGCGGCCATTGTTGCGGCCATCGTGGGGGCGCTGTGGGGTTCTTCCCAACACCTGCACACGGGCCCCACCAACGCCGCGAGCCTGCTGGTTTTGGCATCTCTGTTGACCGTCGCCCAGCCGGGCACGCCCGAGTTTTTGGCGGCCGCCGGCTACATGGCTATCATCGTTGGCGTCTGCCGCCTGGTGATGGGCTTGTTGCGCATGGGTGTCCTGGTGAATTTTGTGGCCGACAGTGTGATTGTCGGTTTTACGGCCGGCGCCGGCCTGCTCATCAGTGTGAATCAATTGCGGCACTTGTTGCGCGTGGAAATCGCCAGCTCGCCCGAAGTGGGGCAGACCCTCAAGGCGCTCACCGCCGAGATCACTTCCACCCACTTGCCGAGCCTGGCCATGGGGCTGGGCGTAATCGTGATCATTGCCTTGCTCAAGCGGTTTCGGCCGCACCTGCCGGCCGCTTTGATCGGGATGGTTTTGGCAGCCGCGGTGACGGCGTTGTTCAACCTGGAAGATCGGGGTGTGCTGGCCCTGGGTGCCATCCCGCGCAGCTTGCCGCCGATGGCCGATTTGCCATTCCTGGATTTCCAACTGATCTGGAATTTGACCCCCGGCGCCCTGGCGGTGGCGGCCATTGGGCTGGTGGAGGCTATGTCCATCAGCCGCAGCGTGGCGAGCCAAACAGGGCAACGCCTGGACAGCAATCAGGAGTTCGTGGGCCAGGGGATGGCGAGCATTTTCAGCGGCTTCCTGTCCGGCTACGCTGTCAGTGGTTCGTTCACCCGCACGGCCGTCAATCATGGCGCCGGTGCGCACAGTCCCTTGGCCAGCGTATTTTCGGGGCTTTGGGTTTTGGTGGCCATGATCCTGCTGGCACCCTTGGCGGTGTACTTGCCAAAGGCGGCCTTGGCTGGGGTCTTGTTGGTCACCGCCTGGGGTATGGTCGATCGTCAGGAAATGCGGCGCGTGGTGCGCACGAGCAAGGGCGATACCTGGATCATGGGCTCGACTCTGGCGGCGACGATCATTCTGCCCCTGGAGTTTGCGGTGTTGGCGGGCATGCTGGTCAGTTTCGCTCGCTACCTGATCAAGACTTCCACTCCAGGCGTATATCCAGTCGTGCCGGATGAAAGCTTTCGGCATTTCATCAAGGCCCAGGATGAAGTGGTGTGCCCCCAGTTGGGTGTGATGGAAATCGAAGGTTCGTTGTATTTTGGCGCCGCCAATCACATCGAAGAAGTGCTGCGTGAAAATCAGGAACAGAACCCGGGGCAGGTCTTCCTGCTGCTGCGGTTGCACATGGTGGACATCTGTGATGTCAGCGGCATCCACATGCTCGAAGCGGTGGTGCGGCGCTATCGCAAACGCGGGGGCGATGTCTTTTTGGAAGGCGTGCGGCCAGGCGTATTGCACATGATTGGGCTGTACGGATTCGAACGCATGTTGGGCTCGGAAAACATCCTCAATACCGACAACGCCATCAGCCACATTTTCCACAAGGTTCTGCATCCGGGGTTCTGCATTTATGAGTGCAAGGAACGGGTGTTTGGCGAATGCCAAGCCTTACCCAAGGACTACCACGCGGCCGATTTGCCCGAGCTATCGGAGATTCCCGAGCACCGCATCCAGGAGCTGGCGCCCAGTGAGGTGCGCTTCCTGATGGACGACCCCAACAGCGATCTGGTGGTTATCGATGTGGGCGAATTGGGTGAGTATCGCGACTGGCACATTGAAGGTTCGTTCAGCTTGCCACTGCGCCGATTGACAGCCGAAGGCCCCGGATTGCCCAGGGCCAGCGGCGTGGTCTTTGTCAGTCGTATGGGACGGCGCAGTTCCCTGGCCGTGCATATCATGCAGGACCTGGGCCACGAAAAAGTCTACAACCTGCGCGGTGGCATGTTGGCCTGGGAAGCGGCCGGATTCCCCATCGCAGTTGAATAGGTCCAGCGGCGTGGTGCTAGACGAAGTCGTCCGGCAGGTCGTTCAGTAGTCGTTTGCGAATCACGACCCGCCACAAATTCTTGGCCATTTCGCCCAGGAGTTCCGCGTCAAATGATTCGTAATCCACGGGTCGGTTGCCAACGCCAAAGATGGCAACGATCTTGTTTTCCTCCAGCACCGGCACCATCAGATCCCGTTTGGTGAGGCCGTAAGGACTACCACTCGGTACCGAAGAATGGAGGGAATCATTGCGGATGACCGGCATGCGGCTGGCCATGCACGCGGTCCAGTATCCCTCCTGATTGAGGTCCACGCCGTCGCTGTTGAACACCGGATGGGGCGGTTGGCCCGCAGCCGACATGAGATGCAAACGGATCAGGCCTTCATCCTGATCAACAAGGGAAAGAAAGCCGGTTTGGCTTTCGGTCAATCGGATCATTTCATTCAAGGCGTGCAATTGGATTTCGTGCATGAAAGACAGGTCGATCATGCCCAGCAGATGCTGGAATACACTTTGCGCCTCGAGTTGGATGGCATTGATGTCGCGCATAGGTTGCATGGAAACACTGCGTTCCCTTCGGTCCCCCGGTTCCGAAGCCAAAAATCAAAATTGGGTAGCAAATTAATGAACCCTTTACATGATTGTAGTGCAAAAAATATAAAAATACTACTAAAAAAACACAGATATGGATAAAATATGACACAGGTGCGCTCAAATCAAAAAAAGGCCGTGATGTGTGGTTTGGCGGCGGTAATTGCCTGGTCGACGGTGGGCACGGCTTTTAAACTGGCCCTGCGCCACTTGGATCACCTACAACTGCTCTTTCTGGCCACCGTGTTTTCCCTGGTATCGCTGGGTTTGGTCCTGGCGATCAATGGCCAGTGGCGATCTTTGAAGGGTGTTACAGGCCTCCAACTGGCGCGTTCCGCCGTTTTGGGCCTGATGAACCCCTTTCTGTATTATCTGGTGCTCTTTAAGGCGTATTCGTTGTTACCGGCCCAAATGGCCCAACCCTTGAATTACACCTGGGCCTTGACACTCACCTTTCTCTCGGTGCCTCTGTTGGGACATCGGCTCACCTGGCGGGACATCGCTGGCGGCGTGATCTGCTACTTCGGCGTGGTGGTGATTTCAACCGGCGGCGATTTGAGTGAGCTGCATGTGTCCAGCCCACTTGGCGTCGGCTTGGCTTTGGGCAGCACCATCATTTGGGCCCTCTATTGGTTGGGCAATACCCGCTTTGGCCGGGAAAAAGACGCGCTGGATCCGGTGGTGGGCCTGTTCTTGGGCTTTGTCTTCGCCCTGCCCCTGGTGACGGGCGCGGTGCTGTTTTTCAGCGAATTCCAATTCAATGGCCCGGGAATCCTGGCCGGAGCCTACGTGGGGGCCATCGAGATGGGCTTCACCTTCGTTCTGTGGCTGACGGCCATGCGGTTGACGGAATCCACGGCCAAAATTGCCAATTTGATCTTCCTATCGCCCTTTCTCGCCTTGATCTTCATTCATTTTGTCCTCGGCGAGCACATCCTGCCCGGCACGGTGGTGGGCTTGGTTTTTATCGTCGGCGGTTTGCTGCTGCAGAGTTCCGGAAAGAAGACCGCTTGAGTCATGTGTTATTGGTTTTTGTATAAAAAAAGCACATCTGCTATAATACGTTGCAGCTACCCACGACAATTTTGAATTCAGAGGAGAAAAAAGTGGTTCGTCTCGCTCGGAACACCGTGATGGCTTTGGGTCTCAGTGCCGCCCTCAGTTGGGTTGTGGCACCGGCCACGGCGGCTTTGGCGCCCATCCAACTGGACGGCGATTTTAGCGATTGGGCCACCGTGGCGCTTCTGGGGTCGGACAACCCCAACGATGGCGGCACTGTCGATTTCGCCGATGTGTGGGTAGCCAACGATCAAGACTACCTGTACATCCGCTTCGAAACCGGTGGCGAAGTGCAACCGGACGAACAGCAGGACATCCGGCTTTATGTTGATACCGACATGAATGCCGGCACGGGCACCAGCTTCGGTGGCATTGGCGCGGAGTTGGTCTGGGAATTGGGCGGCCGCAACGGCACCTTCTACAGCCCCGGCGCCACGAACATCGACCATCCGGACATCGGGCTGCTGGTGGGGCCGACGGTCAGCAACACGGAATTTGAATTGGCGTTGCGCCGTGATGCATTGCCCAACGGCTCGGACCCGCTTTTTACCGGCAACCAGATCCGGTTTGTTTTGCGCGACGCCAACAGCGGCGACACCATGCCCAACAGCGGTGGCCTGAACTACACCTTTGCCGCCGGCAGCAACGTGGCGCCGACCTTGAGCCTGACCAAGGATGCGCCCGCAGATATTCGCATCGCGGTTTGGAACGTGCAGAACGACGGCCTGTTTGACGGCGGTTCCAGTGAAGCGGCCCAAGGCCGGATGTTGGACGTCATGGATCCCGACGTCTTGATTCTGTGCGAGACCTGGAACCACGATGCCAATGACGCGGTGGCCATCATCGAGCAGCACCTGCCAAGCGGCGCGGGGGAATCCTGGGATGGCGTGAAGCTGGATCAGGGCAATGTCATCGTCAGCCGCTTTCCGATTTTGGAGAGCTGGGAAGTGAACCCCGGCTACCGCATCACCGCGGCCTTGGTTGAGCTTGGTCCGGGCTACGAAACCGACCTGCTGGTCATCGCCAATCACTGGCGCTGTTGCACCGCCGATGACCACCGCCAGGAAGAGGCCGACTCGGTCATCGAGTTCCTGGCCGACGCCCGCACCGCCGGGGGCGCCATCACTTTGGCGGCCAATACTCCGGTTGTTCTGGGCGGCGATTTTAATCTCGTCGGCTGGCGCCAGCAGCTTGATACGGTCGTCACCGGCGACATCATCAACGAAGGAATTTACGGCCCGGATTCGGCCCCGGATTGGGACGGCACCGACCTGGCCGTACCTCCCACGCGGCATCCCGATGGCCGCGCGAGTTTCACCTGGCGCAACGATTTCAGCTCCTTTTATCCCGGTGTTTTGGATTGGATACTGTATACAGACAGCGCTATGACGTTAAAAAATCATTACATACTGGAAACACGCACCATGTTGCCCGCCACCCTGGCGGCCAACGGCCTGTTGCAGGATGACAGCTGGGTGGCCAGTGATCACGCCCCGCGCGTGGCCGATTTTTCCCTCGCTAACCCGCTTTCGCCGGTGCCCGATTCCACTCCGTTGCGCCATGGTTCGCGCCTGATGCCCAACGTGCCCAACCCCTTCAACCCGACCACGCAATTGCGCTTTGAAATGGCCGCCGCCGGTGAGGTGGAGCTGGCGGTGTACGACGCCCGTGGTCATCTGGTGCGTGCATTTCCCGTGGGTCATCTGGCTGCCGGCAACCACAGCGTGACCTGGGATGGTGCCGACCAGTCGGGGCGCCCGGCAGCCTCCGGCGTGTACCATGTGCAACTGCTGACGAAGCTGGGTGGTGAAGTCGTGCGGGATGTGCGGCCGGTGGTTTTGGTGGAGTAAAATCGCCACCACCCAAAAAAAAGCCGCCCCACCTGGAGCGGCCTTTTTTATGGGAGTCGACTTACTTGATCCACGCCATCTTGCTGGTCGGGTTGGCCGCAACCCAGGACTTCCAACGCCCGCGGAAATAAGGCAACGCGTTCACCCTTTGGTCCTGCAACGGGCCGGCAATGCACTGCAGAAAATCGGTGCCGCCGGGGAAACCCAAACCGGGAAACCACAGGCTGCCCGTTTCGTAATCCCACAGGATGAAGATGTCGTGCCAGGTCCAACCACTGGCGGCGAAGGTCAACGTCTGGCCGTTCAATACGCGGTTGTAAACTACAACCGAATCGCAGAGAGGTCAGTAGGTCGCCGCCATCGGCACTCCGTTCACCACGTCGTCGGCGACTTCGCGTCCTGACAAATCGCCGATCTTGTAGGCGCGCACATCGCCTTCGAAATCCACGGCCACCACATCAGCCAGGTTTTCGGAATCCGGGTAGCCCACTTCGCCGGGGCCGATCATGCGCGGCTCCACCGCCGGCCGGATGGTGAACCTTCCCAGACCAAATTCCCACCACGGCAAAGCGATGCGGTGTTTGAGCACCGCGTTGGTGATGTCCCACTCGTACCCACCGTTGTCGATCAGGATGATGGGCTCGGGCACCAGAGTATTGGCCTGGGCGTCAGTGGGCATGACCTGGGCGTTGCCCGCGGCGTCGGTGGCCAGGGCCACAAATTCGTGGGGGCCGCCTTCGTCGGTCTGGAAACTGACGATGCCGGGTTCGACCACGCCATGCAATTGCCTGTCGCCGCCGTTCTTGCTGTACCACAGCTCAACCTGGGCCACGCCGCTGGTGACGTCTTCGGCCACCGAAACCTCGACGTTGAACAGCAGGCTGGTCTGGTCTTCGAGCAGGGCGAGAACTTCAGCCACCGGGGCCACGGCATCCTGAGTCGTGCTGGCTGTCGCCGACCATTCCGACTCCAGGCCAGCGCCATTGCGGGCCTTGACCCGATAGTGACTGGTCACCGCATCGGTCAGGCCTTCAAAGGTGTGCTGGTCCCCTCCGACCCACGAGCTTTCGCTGATGTCCGACTCGAAAGTCGGATCGGTGGATCGCTGGGCGAGGAAGAACCAGTCTTCGGGGATGGCCTTGGTGCCAGCATCTGCAACCGTCCAACTGACCGTGTTTTCGGCGCCGGCGGTGTATTCGGGCTCGGGCGCGAGATGGATGACTTCACTCAGGTGGGAGGGCGGCTCGAGCACGGCCGGATCGTCGGAAGAACATCCCGCAAGATTCAGCAAAGCGGCGGCGGTGACGAGCAACACCAGGGTCTTGCCAAGGGTTCTCACAGGATGCCCGGCGCGCCAGGGCGCCACACTCCGGGCGTGGATATTGGACATTTCAAACCTCTTTCCAGGGGTGGAAACAAGCAATGATCTTCACACTGGAGCTTAGGAAGAACCGCGGGATCCTGCCAGAAGGGTGCAATTGGCGATCTTCGTAAAAGGTGTCCCACTGTCCCACGGCAGGTCAGAAATGGGACACTTTTGTGGGACACTTTTTGGGTTTTTGAGCAGTGTTGGACGGCGGAAAAATCATGCCAAAGATCTTAACGGGTTGGTTGTCAACAAACTAACAAGTGTCCCGCATTTTCGGCACCGTCTTTGCAATATACCATGTACACCTCCAAATCCGGCTTTTTGAGCGAGGGGTCGGATTTAATGCGGTGGGGCTGGCCGGGCGAACCCAGCTCCATCGCACCCCCTACCCGGATGACGCCTTGGGCGAGGGCACATCCGGGTATCTTTTTGCCTGCAAGTGCCGCCGGTGCAGACCTTCCTGAATCCACTAGGCTTGATTTCAAACCCGTTTTTGACGAAATTTGACCCTATGGAGAAACCCTAATCAGGGTTATTTCCCCCCAGTTTATCGAGGAGAACGGGATGAATATCGAAATCACACGCAATCCCAACCCCGCCACGCCGCCGGTTGGTGACTATGGCTTTGGCCGCATCTTCACGCCGCACATGTTCCTGATGGACTACAAGGACGGCCAGTGGCAGAGCCCGCGCATCGAGCCCTATGGTCCGTTCGCCATGGACCCGGCGGCCAAGGTGCTGCACTACGGTCAGGAGATATTTGAGGGCATGAAGGCTTATCGGAACGCGGCCGACGATACGGTGCACATGTTCCGCCCCGACAAAAACATCGCGCGCTTCAACATCAGCTGTGAGCGCATGTGCATGCCCCCCGTTGATGAAGACATGTTCGCCCAGGCGCTGGACCTTCTGATCGACGTGGACCGCGACTGGGTGCCCGAAAGCCCCAACGCGCTGTACATCCGGCCGACGATGATTTCGACTCAGGTTGGCCTGGGCGTCAAGGCCAGCACCGAGTACGTGTTCTACATCATCATTGGACCGGCCGGTTCGTACTTTGCCGGTGGCATCAACCCGCTGCGCCTGCGGGTGGAAGAAAAATACGTGCGCTCGGCTGCCGGCGGCACCGGCTTTGCCAAGACCGGTGGCAACTACAGCGCTTCGTTGTTGCCCATCCAGCAGGCCCAGGCCGCTGGCTACGACAACATCATCTGGCTGGATGCCAAAGAGATGAAGTATGTTGAAGAAATGGGCGCCATGAACATCTGTTTTGTGTATGATGATCAGGTGATCACCGCGCCGCCCAATCTTGATCATTTCGCCCATGGAATTGGGGCAGGTTGGCTCGCCCACCAGACAGGCCGCCATGGCTTCGCCATTCTGATCCATATAGTCCAGCAATGCAGTTGTTCCATCAATCGCGTCGCCTTCTTCATCGCCGGTGATTGTCAGGATCACCGCGCCATCAGGGGGTGTTTCGCGCACAAAATCAACAGCGGCAGCAGCAAAGGCCGCGACACCTGACTTCATGTCAGTTGCGCCGCGCCCATACATGAACCCGTCTTTCACATCGGCCCCAAAG
>JADGEP010000007.1:0-14577 GCA_016744275.1 Candidatus Krumholzibacteriia bacterium
GACTACCTTTGTGGCCGCCCTCGGCTTTGTGCCCATGGCCCTGAATACGGGAGTGGGTGCGGAGGTGCAACGGCCCTTGGCGACGGTGGTCGTTGGCGGGGTCTTGTCGGCAAACCTCCTGACTTTGGTGGTTTTGCCTGCGCTCTATCGCACGTTTGGCCGCGCTCCCAGCCAGGACCAGGCGCAAGGATCTTCGTAGGGATGTCGAATTATCTGTCCCCTTTTGGTGGTGCCTGCGGTAGAATGGCTCTCTACAGCGTTTGAATGCACAACCTGGAGGGGATATGCAACCAGAAGAGAAGGCGGAGTCCGCAGGGCCGCCTCATATCAACGACGAGACTCTGAGGCTTGCCCTGGAAGTTGCCCAACTGGCGTTCTGGGATCACGATTTCCGGAGCAACCGCGTCTATCGCAGCCCGGAGTGGGCCGAAATGCTGGGCTACACCCCTGCCGAAGTGGGATCGGACCCGGAATTCTGGCTGGAGCGCATCCATTCCGAAGATCGGGCCATGGTCGATGCGGCCATCGATGCCCATCATAAAGGGCAGGCGGCAGGCCTGCGGGTGGAGCACCGGATCCGGACCCGGGATGGGCAGTGGAAATGGGTGCAGAATTGGGGGCGCATCGTTGAGCGGGATGAAAACGGGGTCGCTAAGCGGGCGCTGGGTTTTCATCTGGATTTCACCGAACGCAAGCATGCCGAAGCGGCCATGGCCCGGGCGGACAAGTTGTCGACCATCGGCACTTTGGCCGGTGGCATAGCTCACGACTTCAACAACCTGTTGACGGTGATCCTGGGAAATTTGCAGTTGGCCAACGAGGCTGACGACCGCGGTTCACAGGAACGTTTCCTCAAGACTGCGGAACGGGCAACCAGGCGGTCCCAGGAATTGACCGAACGCCTGTTGACCTTTGCTCGTGGTGGCGCGCCCACCCTGGAGCCGGTGGGACTCGAGCAGGTGCTTATCGAGGCGAGAGATTTGGTCTTGAGTGGGTCGGCGACGCGTTTGCAAATCGAATGCGAACCAGGATTGCCCGCCGTGGCCGGTAGTCCGGGGCATCTGGTTCAGGTGTTTCAGAATCTCCTGTTGAATGCGGCGCAATCGATGCCCGATGGCGGCATCGTCACGGCGAAATTTTCCCGCCATCAAGCGGCCAATTCACGAGATGGCCTGTTGATGCATGAGGACTACGTCGAGGTCGTCATTTCTGATCAAGGCCCCGGCATTCCCCGGAAAATTGCCGATAAAATATTTGATCCTTTTTTCACCACTAAGATCGAAGGTAAGGGATTGGGTCTGGCAACGGCCCATTCCATCGTTGCCGATCATCAGGGATTGTTGGAGATCCTCAATGCCGATGGTGTGGGTGACGTGAACGAAACTCAGGTAGGTGCAAGTCTCCGGGTTCTTCTACCGGTGGCGACCGGGGATCTGGCCCATCCCGAACCGGCGGAAGTTGAGAATCCCGTTCGCAGTGGTGCCCGGGTTTTGGTGGTTGATGACGACGACATGGTTCGCGAGTTGGCCTCTACGGTGGTTGGCAATCTGGGCTACGAAGTTGTTGCGGCTGATGACGGGGCATTGGGTGTTGAATTGTACGCCGAAGCCCAAAAGCGGGGACAACCGTTTGCCGCGGTGTTGATGGACCTGACCATACCCGGTGGCATGGGGGGCAAGGACGCGGTGGCGCTTATTCTGCAAGACGACCCCGACGCGCGGGTTGTTGTGACCAGTGGGTATTCTGAGGATCCGGTCATGGCGCGATACTGGGACTTCGGATTCAAAGCCTGTCTCTCCAAGCCGTATCAATTGAGCGATGTGCGTACGGTGCTGGCAGCCGCAATGAAAGATGATGCTGACGCGGGCAATTGAGCGGAACGACTTCCACACGATGAATGGTGGGCAGATCCATAGTAAACGAAGGATTGCAGCATTCTAGGAGTCGGTCTTCCAGCTTGGGCGAAACCATTCTCCTGGCCATGGAAGCGGCGCAGCTGGGATTCTGGGACCACGATATCGTACGGGACCACATCTACCGCAGTGAAGAATGGGGCCGTATGCTCGGCTACACCGCGGCCGAGGTTGATAGCAACCGCAATTTTTGGCTAGAACACGTGCATCCGGACGATCGGCTGGAAGTTGACCGTTCGATCCGCGATCACGAGGCCGGAGCCCAGAAGACATTTCGTATTGAACATCGTATGAAGACCAAGGATGGCCAGTGGAAATGGGTCCTGAATTGGGGGCAGGTTGTCGAACGCGATGAAGCTGGGGCTCCTTTGCGCGCCCTTGGCTTTCACCTGGATATCAGTGACCGCAAAAAGGCCGAAGAAACCATGGCGAGGGTGGACAAACTGGCCACCATCGGTACCCTTGCCGGGGGCATTGCCCACGATTTCAACAATCTGTTGACCGCGATTCAAGGAAACCTGGAGCTGGCCCGTGACTGCTCGGACCTGGTGCCAGCGAAGCTCTACATTGCCAACGCTGAACGGGCCGCGCGCCGTTCCCAGTGTTTAACGACTCGTCTGCTGACCTTCGCCAAAGGAGGGTCTCCTGAGATCGAGGCCGTGGACTTGGAACAGGTGATGACTGAAGCCCGCGACCTCGTGCTGAGCGGTTCGAAATGCCGTTTGCGCATCGAAATCCCGGTAGATCTGCCTGCAGTTGCCGGGTGCCGGGAGCAGCTCTGCCAAGTCTTTCAAAATCTGTTGCTCAATGCCAACCAAGCGATGCCCGACGGTGGATTGATAGCCGTCCGTTGTGCGGCACTGGTCGTTGATCAACCGATCGAAAGGGTGCTCCATACCGGATCGTATGTGGAGGTTGTGGTTGCGGATCAAGGGCCGGGAATTTCCGATGATCTGGCCGGTCGAGTTTTTGACCCATTTTTTTCAACTCGCCCCCGGGAACAAGGGCTTGGACTTGCGGTGGCGCATTCCATTGTCAGCAATCACGGTGGGCACATTGAAGTGATCCGTGCGGGTGCCGCGGGTGCGGCGGGTGCGCAACTTAGGGTCCTATTGCCGGTGGCCAGTCGTGAAATGCCGCGGTGACCGTCATCAGTGGATATTCGGGTGATCCGGTCATGTCCCATTGTAGAGTACAGCCTCGGTTGTGCCTCGGAGATTGTGTCTGGTGCAATGATTGCAGACGGCGTGTTGGGTGCAAGTTAGCATGCGGGCTGGCCCGGTTCTGGTCGTGTGGAGCGAACCCGTTACGAGGTATTGGCTTAGCACATCAATGGCGCATACCAAGCCAGAGCCGAAGCAATGGTTGCCCAAGGGGACCTATTTCTGAGGTGTATCCACGACGTTCCAAATACGGGCAGCATGTGCGCCAGGAGCGACATCTTGACATAGCTCGTGGGCCCCAATCCAATACGGCGCGCTCAAAAAAGGCGCTGGTCACAACCTTCTTTCCTCCGGAATTTTCACAACTTCAATCCAACCCCTATTCTACGGATCTTTCAAAAAACACAATCTTCGAGGCACAACCCATGAGATACACGGCAAGGGGGTTGAAATAAGATAGTTTTTGTCGTAATATCGGGCCCCGTCATCCGGTCTGCTCGCAGATTGGCTCGCTCCAGAGGGTCGGCGCCATTGTCCCCGCCCCAAGAAGGGATTCGATATGATTCGTTGCCAACGATTTGCCATAGCCATGACAATTCTTGTCGCCGTCACCGCCTCAGCGGGTTTTGCCCACGCCCAGGCGATGACTTTGCCTGACGCCCAAGCTGTTTTTCCGACGTACACCATGGGGCAACAAGACCCAACAGCCTTCCAAACGCCTTGCGTTGATGCCAGTGGCACCATGACCATTGTGGCCAATGTGGGCGATATCACTCAAGATGCCATCGGGGTGGCCATGGTTTGTCAGGCCGTTGGTTACCCGGCCTATATGGCTGGCGGCACGGTCAGCTTTGATGTGCCCGGGGCCTACTTGCTGGGCCACTCCACGGTGCCTGGCTTCCCCGATGCTTTTGCTTTGGAAATGGCCATTCCTCTGGGGACCCAAACGATCACGATCACGATCACCGACACCGGCTGGCCTGAAGGGTGCATCGATCCGGCAAATTTCATGGATTTTGCTGGCTTTGAAGATTTGTCGGTCGAGACGGAAAAATTGTCCTGGGGAGAATTACAGGCGCTCTACCGCTAATTTTTCAGGACAACAAGATGCAATAGAACGAGGCCGGACTCGGGATATCCCGGGGCCGGCCTCGCTGCGTTGCCTTGGGGTTGCCAGATCGCCATTCGGTGGGTAGGATGCGGTCCAACCGGAGGATTCTGATGCCAAAACTTGCCCATGTTGTGGACCAATGGACTGAAGCTGCGCCAGCGAAACTCGACCTGACTGATCCGCGCCACGAAGACCTGACCCGTGACGCGGCCGATGCCTTGTTGGCTTGCGATGCGAGCCCGCAGCAGTTGATGGAACTGGAGGCGAGTTTGGTGGCCCGCAAGGCTGAGGTGCCGTTGCTGGTGCATCTGGCGGCCAAGTTGGCCGTATCGCGCAGCGCCTTGCTGGCCTGGCGCGGCGCCGCGCACATCTCGGTTGTCTTTGCGGTCTACAAGGAGCACCAACGCATTCGTCCAGCGGCCGAAGTGGCCGGTGGCGAAGACTTCCTGGTGAGGAAAATCCACCAACTGGACTGGCTGACCGCCCAACGCGATGAGCTGACTTGGGATATGATCGTCGTGGACGATGGCTGTCCCGACAAAAGTGGTGCGATCGCCGCGGAAATCGTGGCCCGGGAAGGCCGCACGAATCAGGTGCAGGTCCTGCATTTGGCAGACGCCATTGCGGCGGGGCATCCGGCCGCCGGGGATTTGACCTCGCCCGACGATAGCCGCAAAGGTGGTTCGATTCAGTTTGGTCTTTGGGAAGCCTGCCGCCAGGAGCGCGACAATCACGTGGCGATTTTCACGGATGCCGATTTGTCGACTCACTTGGGACAGTCCGGGTTGCTGGCGACCGCCATCCTGGCCGACAACCGGGATGTGGCCATCGGCTCGCGGCGCATGCCTGAATCGGTGGTGATCAAACAGGGAGCCCGCAATGACCGGGGCAAGCTGTTCATCTACCTGTGGAAACGCATCATCGACAGCTTGCCCGATGTGATCGATACCCAGTGCGGCTTCAAGGGATTTGCGGCGCCAACCTTACGGGCGATTTTGCCGGATATGCTGGAGAAGAAATTCGCCTTCGACATCGAGTTGTTGATCAAGAGCCGGACATTGCGCGCCGATGGGCTGGCTCAGCGCGGCATCGCCTGGATCGACAGTGACGCCCTGTCGACCACGACCGATCTGCAGCCCTACTTGCCCATGCTGAAGGCCATGGTACTGATGTACCGGGCCTATTTGCCGAAGGCTGCTTCGGCTGACCAATACGCGGCATTCATTGATGAGTTGGATGAGTCGGGGTGGTCGGTTCTGCAGGACAACATTCCCCGGGAGATAACAAAACGCGAACCCGCCGAGTTCAGCGGGTTCGCGGGGGTGTCGGCTGACGATTTGCGCCAGGCTTCACGATAGAGGGATCAGGTCTTCTTGATCAGAGCCGTGGCCGCCGCCACCATGCCGCCCACGTCGCTCAGGTTTGACGGGATGATCATGGTATTGTTCTCCTGGGCCAGCTTGCCGAATTCGGAAATGTACTGCTCGGCCACGCGCAGGTTCACGGCATCCTTGCCGCCGGGTTGCTCGATGGCTTTAGCAATATTACGGATTCCTTCGGCGGTCGCGATGGCCACCAATTCAATCTCCTTGGCCCGCCCTTCGGCCTCGTTGATGCGCTTCATCTTTTCGCCCTCGGAATAGGCGATGGCCTCTTGCTTGGTGCCTTCGGCCACATTGATCTTGGCCTGGCGCTGCCCTTCGGACTCATAGATGGTGGCGCGTTTTTCGCGTTCGGCCCGCATCTGCTTCTCCAGGGCGTTGCGCACCGTCTCGGGCGGATGGATGTTCTTGATTTCATACCGCGTGATTTTCACGCCCCAGGGGTCGGAAGCCTTGTCCACGGCCTGGATGATGGCGGCGTTGATGGCGTCGCGTTCTTCGAAGGTTTTGTCCAATTCCAGCTTGCCAATTTCCGAACGCATGGTCGTCTGCGAAAGCTGAGTCGAGGCAAAAAGGAAATTCTCGATGCCGTAACTGGCCTTCACTGGGTCGATCACCTGCAAGTACAGGACACCGTCCACTTCGACGGCAATGTTGTCCCGCGTGATACAAATCTGGGGTGGCACATCAACCGCCACTTCTTTCAGGCTGTGCTTGTAGGCGACCCGGTCCATAAAAGGAGTCAGGATGTGGAAGCCCGCCTTGAGGGTGCGCGAGTATTTGCCCAGGCGCTCGATAATGTAGGCGCTCTTCTGCGGCACGATGCGCGCCGTATTGACCAGAGTGATGATGACCAGCACGGCAAATCCAGCTGCAACGATGGGACCGATATTCATGGCATTCTCCTTCAAACAGTTTGGTGCTTCTCAATCCGATCAACTGACGGGGCGCACGACCAGCGCGATGCCTTCGGTGCGGACGATGATAGCCCGGTCACCCTCGGCCAGGTTTGACTCGCTGCTCGCGCTCCAGCTGGCCCCCTTGTATTGAACCTTTCCCATTTCTCCCGGGGCGATATCCCGCGATACGGTCACTTCATGGCCTGCCAAGTCGTCCAGATTGTCCTCAGGATCCTGGCCCCCTTCCACGTAGCCGAAGAACCGGGCGCGGAACCACCGGCGCAGCAGGACAAGCATCACCACTGAGCTGACGGCAAAAGTGAGCAACTGCGAGGTCCAGCCCGGAGTAAGGCCCATCCAGGTGGACAGTGCGGTGATCCAGGCACCGACTCCAAAAAAAATCAGGATTACGCCCGGAATCATGAACTCGGCCAGGATGAGGGCCAGGCCAGCCAGAAACCAGATCAGCACAGGATCAAAATTCATCGGGATCTCCTTGGTACCGGGTGCCGCGCGGTGGTTGCCACATCTACACGAATCTGAACAATTCTATTCAAACAAACTTGGGCACAGAGATCAATTTGCAAATGAAAAGCCCCTCCAGAAGTGGAGGGGCCGTCGGGAGTTTTACCTGGGCTGGGTCAAGCTGGTGCCATGACCTCGGCCTCATCCTGCACATTGGTGTGGTGGTCCAGAAGAACCAACAACTCGGCGAACTGAGGCTTGGTGATGTAGGCATCCGCTTTGACTTCATCGCACTTGCGAGCGATCTGCTCATTGATCAATGAGCTGAACATGACCACCGGCAATTGCTGAAGTATGGGGTCGTCTTTGATCCAGCGACAAAGCGCGAGTCCATCCATGGCCGGCATCTCGATGTCGCTGATCAGCAGATCAACATGATCGGTCACCTGGCCGCCTTCGCTGCGGGCTTTTTTCTTGAGACGATTAATTTCTTCCTGGCACGATTCGCCGTTGGGAAAAGTTTGCAGGTCCACATAGTTGCACCGCGCCAACTCCGTGCGCACACCTTCACGAATCAAGGCCGAATCTTCGGCCAGGAAGATGGTCTTGGTGGCCCGGTTCGCTTTGTAGGGGCTGCTCTCGTTTTCGGGGATGGCGAATTTCTGTTGCCACCCAGGCAGGATTTCGGAAACGATTTTCTCCATGTCCACGATCAGGATTTCACGGTCTTCGATTTGAAACGAGCCCGTGAACTTGCTGTCGGGTGTGTTCAGGAAGGCGCTGAGGGAATTGATCGATTCCCAACTGGCACGATGGATCCGGTCCACGCCGTCGACGACAAAGGCCGTCTTGAGATTGTTGAACTCCATCACCAATACGAGTGCTTGATCGGGTGTGGTGTCGGTGATGTTAGCTGTGTGGCCGTCGGCATTCCCCTCAGCTTCCATCTCCTTGCGGAGGTCGATCAGCGTGATGCACTTTTCGCGAAAGACGAGCGTGCCGACGATCGATGGATGGGTCAACCGGATCTGGGTCACGCGCTCAGGGTCAAATTGTTCGATGGCCTGGATTTTGAGGACATTGACGCCGAAGCTTTGCCCGCCCAGGTAAAACTCCAGAATTTCGACCTCGTTGGTGCCGGATTCCAGTAAAATTCTCTTGTCAGCCATGGACTTCCCTTCCTGGCAACTCTTGAATGAATTTTCGAATCAGCCGACGAGATTCAATTTGTGCATGATGTCCTCAAGCAAAAATCCATCTTCACCGGGCAAATTGACGAAATTGAATCCCGTTTTGCAAAAGCGGGGGTTCGAATCCGGCTCGCGCCAGACAATCTTGGCCTCGACAGTGACATCGGTTTTGTGCTGCACCATGACCGGCAGGATCACTCGCAATTGAAATACGCGGCCAACGGTGAAGTTGTCCTTGGTGACGAGCATCATGCCATCAGCGGTGATATCCACGACGCGGCCGATGTAATTGCCCGTCTCGGCGTCGTAGGCCTTGACGACGTGGGGGGTGTTCTTGCGCGGTCTGTGGCGATAGTCTTCCATCGTGATCCTTTCGCGGGCTCTGTTTGATACTTCCGATTATTCGGCTCAAATGGGCAGCACTTGAGGGTATCCGTTCTTTATGTCCGCAATTTCTGGGCCTGAGAAGGGCCACCTGTCGCGGTTTTGTAACAAATGCGCTGCTGGTGCCGTTGCTGGGTGGTTGCCGGTCGGCAAATGGGGATGTATCGTTCCCGGTAGAGCGACGATCAATCTTCGACAGGAGCGCCAAGTGAGCGAGAAATTCGACATCAATGTGGAATCGGAAGTGGGGCGCCTGACGGGTGTCATCGCCCATACGCCAGGGCTCGAAGTGGCCAATATGACTCCCGAGACTGCTGAGAGAGCTTTATACAGCGACATCCTGAATTTGTCGGTCGTAACCGAAGAATACAGCCAGTTGATTGGGGTTTTGGATAAGTGGGCCCGCGTTTTTAAGGTGGGCGAGCTTTTGCACGACATCCTGGACAACAGCCGGGTGCGCGGTGGCCTGGTGCGGCGCATTTGCGAGGCCGAAGGAGTTCCCGATGTGGCTGACGGGTTGTTGGCCCTGGGCTCGCGGGAATTGTCGCGGGTCATGATCGAAGGCGTGGCTCTGGAAAAAGACAACCTCTCGCGATTCCTGAGTAAAGACAGGTACTCCCTGCCGCCGCTGCACAATTTCTTTTTCACGCGCGACTCGGCCGTCGCCGCCAAAGACAAAGTGCTGATCAGCCGCATGGCCAATCGCGTGCGGGGCCGTGAAACCCGCATCATGGAAGCCATTTTTGATTTTCACCCGGAGCTGAACGCCCGCACGGTCAATCCTTCGCGCCTCGGTGGCGGTGGCAGCGAGGTGACCATTGAAGGGGGAGACGTCCTGGTCGTCAGTCCGGAGATTCTCGTGATCGGCTACGGCGCCCGCACCACGCGCCAGGCGATCGATTTTCTCATCGAACGCTTCAAGGGCCTGGGCGGCCGGCAGCACATCGTGGTGCAGGAATTGCCGGAGTCGCCGGAATCTTTCATCCACCTGGATATGGTTTTCACCTTGCTGGACACCAATACGTGCATGGTCTTCGAACCGGTCATCATGCAAACCCATCACTACGATACGGTGCACATCCATATCGAGGATGGTCGCGTCGTCAGTATCCGCGAAGAAGACAACCTGCTGAGCGCCTTGGGGAATCTGGGTATGGAGCTGGAGCCCTTGTATTGCGGTGGGCGGACCGACCGCTGGATCCAGGAAAGAGAACAGTGGCACAGCGGGGCCAACTTTTTTGCCCTGGCACCGGGCAAGGTCATCGGCTATGGGCGCAACAATCACACCATTGAAGAATTGTCCCGGGCCGGATTTGAGGTCGTGCCGGCCGTGGATGTCGTGGCGGGCAAGGCGGACATTGCCGAGTTGGACCGCTGCGTCGTGACCATCGATGGATCGGAATTGGCTCGAGGCGGAGGCGGTTGTCGCTGCATGACGATGCCCATCGGGCGGGAGCCGTTGCCCTAGACGCGGGCCTGGTCGTCAGCTAGGTAGAGACCAGCCCTTTTTGCAGCCACTGGGCATGCATCTGTTCGATGGCGGCCCGCAATACGTGGATTTTGACCGGTTTGGAGACGTAGTCGTCCATGCCGGCTTGCAGGCAACGTTCGCGGTCTCCTTCCATGGCGTTGGCGGTCATCGCGATGATGGCAATGTGGGCGTCGGTTTCAGCAGCCCGGATGCGCCTGGTGGCCTCGAATCCATCCATGGTTGGCATCATGCAATCCATCAGGATCAGATCGTAGTTCCCGCGTTCCCAGGCCGCGACCGCTTCTTGCCCATCACCGACCACATCGGCTTCAATTCCCAGCTTTTTCAGAATCCCCAGAGCAACTTTTTGGTTGATGGCATTGTCTTCGACCAACAACACATTCAGATCCGCATATTCTGGGCTTTGAAGTGCGGCTGTGATTGCCTCGCCCATATTGGGGGCTTGGCTGCTCAGGCCAAGTTCGGTCGGTTCCAACTCATGACAGTCCGCCGGGATTTCAGCGGTGGTTGTGAAGTGGAAGGTCGAGCCTTGACCGAGCTGAGAGACGACGTCGATTTCACCGCCCATCATGGCAACCAGCTTGCGGCAAATGGACAGGCCCAAGCCCGTGCCGCCGTATTTGCGAGTGGTGGAACTGTCGGCCTGGGCAAAGGCGGCGAACAGATTTTTGGCTGTTTCCGGAGCAATGCCGATGCCTGAATCTTCAACGCAGTAGAGCAGGCCGTCATCACCGTCCGGATCGTTTTCGCATTGCACGCGAATGGTAACAGAACCGGAATCCGTAAATTTCAGGGCATTGCCGGCCAGGTTCATCAGGACTTGCCGCAAGCGGGTCGGATCGCCCAAAATGATTGGCGGCACCGAATGGTCGACGATTCCGGCGAGGTCGAGGCTCTTCTCTTTGGCTTTTAACGCAAAGAGGTTGAGCACATCGTCGACCACTGCGCGTGGCGACATCGGCATGACTTCCAGGTCCAGCTTGCCAGCTTCAATCTTGGAATAATCCAGGATGTCATTCAACAGCTTCAGCAATGATTCGGCCGAAGTCCCCACCAAGGTTGCGTATTCCATTTGCTCAGGATTTAGAGGGGTTTCCAGAAGCATGTTGTTCATGCCGATGACACCATTCATCGGGGTTCGGATTTCATGACTCATGGTCGCCAGAAATTCACTTTTGGCGGCGTTGGCAGCGTCGGCGGCTTCCGCCATCAGGTTGGCCCTGGTGGCGACCTTCTCCAGTTGAAGGTTGGTGTCTTCGGCTTCTTCCTTGGCCCGGCGCAACGATTCCCGAGCCATGACCATGGTGGTGATGTCTTTGCTCGACCCGCGAAACCCGGTGCACCGACCGTCAGCGTCAATGAGGGGCACACAGTTGAGCAGCATGCAATATTCCACATCGGCATGACCGGTGGCCCAAAACTCCTGATTGGAAACGGCCGCGCCATCGATGAGGCTGTCGGCCAACATCTGGCGCAATTCTGTTCGGGCATCTTCAGACAAAAGATTGGTCAACGGTTGACCCAGCCAATATTGGCGACCGCGTCCGGTCAGGGTCTGGGCATCGCCGCTCAGAAATACGAAATCCAGAAGCTCGTTGGTTTCCCAGACCAGGTCGCCGGACAACAAAGCCAGATGAGCAAATCGCCGCTCCGATTCGATTTTCTTGCGGGCGGTTTCTTTTTCCTGAATTCTGACCGACCGGATGGATTGGGTGATTAATCGAGAAAATGCCAAAAACAGGAGGGTCGCCAAACCCGTCACCACCGAACCCGAAGCCACTTTGACTTTGCGATGACGCGCCAGGCGCTCTTGTTGACTGCGGGCATGCGAATCAAATACGAGATCAAGGCCGTGCAGGCTCTCGACCACGATGTCTGCCTGATGATGCAATTCAGGTATCAGGTTCTTCATTTCTTGGCAGTCGTTCAAGTATTCCCACCGGTAGTCGTAGTAGCCGGAGTGGTGAATTTCGCCGTTGTCGCGGCCAACCAGAGCGTGGGCGAGTTTGTCGCGTGCCGCGACCAACTCTGCCTGGGAATGGCCGGGTTGGTCGTGGGAAAACTCCAGGCTATTCCAGTCGTGCAGGTGATCGTCGAGTTTGGCGAGGCACGAACGAAAGTCTTGTTCAAAAATGGCTTGCAAGTCGTCGGCGCCGGCTTCCAGTTGCATTTGCAATATCAGATCCTGGCACCGGGAAGCGGCTATGAGTATGTCGCGCGCCAGCAGAGCGTGCAGTGGCGTATCGCTGCTGATGGTCGAGTCCGCCGCCGTTCGAAGGTCCGGGCGGCTGGCCTCGGAACGTAAGGTGCGTTGGAAGTCATGGCGGTTTTTTGCATCTCGCAACATGAATCCCGTCTCAATACCGGACACGGTCTTGACCAATTCACTGCCGGCGGTTGTGGCTTGGGCGGCGAGGGTTTCAGATCTTACCGATAGAACCAGCCGATCGGCCCGCAGGTCCAGGGACCGCAGAGCCATGGACTCCCATTCTGAGAGAATGCTGTCCAGGTATTCGAAAGCCTCTTCCAGTCCACTGTTTTCGGCCAAAGTCTCGACGGCCTCTTGCATATCGTGGTGGGCTTCTGTGTGTTCGATATACTCGCGCATGTCGTGTTGAGCTTGCTGGTCGTCGAAGGGGTTGGCTGCGAGGTTTGTCAAATGATGGGTGCGCTGGGTGAGTTGCCGACCGTATTCCAGGCGCAATTGTTGGGCCTCGCGCATGCTGGTGGAGAGCTCCAGCAAGGCGTTGGTGTGGGCGTGCTCATGCATCAGAAAAGTCAGGCCCAGGACAGTGCCGGTGATCAGACCGGCGCCTACCAGCAGCCACACCCGCCCCTCAATCGTCGTGATATTTTGCAAGCGGCTAAACACCAAAGCGTTCCCCCTCCGGGCCCGGTTTTGCAATACGCGCTTCAAAAATCCCCAATAGCCTTCAATTGTCCTATCGGCGGGTTTCTGGGGAGTGTTTAGCGGGTATTGCGGAAATCCTTACTGGGCCATTGTTGACACGAGGCCCAATACGCACTAATCGTGTCTCGATTTCCTGTTCTTATCCCAGTAAGGTGAAACACATGAACAACGCCCTGAAGGCCTTCATGAACACTCTGGTGGACTACGCCGGACTCTTTCCGCCGGCAAGCCTGAGTGTGCCGGTGGCTGTGGCTGAATACGCCCGCCACCGAGCTGAGCCCGAATCCTGGATGTTGGGCCGGTTCATCGCGCCTGCCGCCCGATTGTCTGAAATTGGTGCTGCGGCCAAACCGTTGCTGAGCGCTGCCGATGTTTGGGGTTTTTCCGTTTTAGTCGGCGCGCCCGACAGTGTGGCCCGTTCGTTGGGCAGTCTGGCAGATCAGGCCAGCCAGATCGCGAGCTTCGAGGGCGAATCTGGTGGCCAATTTCGCGCAGAATGCCTGGAGACGGCGATTCCCCGGGAAACGGCGGCCCAGCCTGCGGACTTTTTACAGCAGCTGTTGTCCTCACTGCGTGCTGCCCAGCTCGGTCGGCGAGATATTTTTCTGGAAGTCCCGGCCGCGGGCAACGATTCTGGCCTTCTGCGGGCCATAGCCGAGGCTGCGCCGGCACATACGTCTGCGGCCGATGGCTTCGAGCGCATCAGCGCGAAACTGCGTTGCGGTGGAGTCACTGCTGAAGCGTTCCCGTCCTGCGAACGCATTGCCGAGGTGATTCATCTGTGCGCGCAGCTGGAATTGCCCCTGAAATGCACGGCCGGGTTGCACCATCCGGTGCGGCATTTGGCCAGCGAGCCGGAGGTGATGATGCACGGCTTTTTGAATGTGTTTGGTGCCGGTTTGTTGGCCTGGGGCCTGAACCGCGACCTGGATGTCTTGACGGCCTGCATCGCCGAAACCGATCCGGCCGCCTTCACGTTCACCGAAGATTTTTTTGCCTGGCGCGACCACAAGGTCTCCGTCGAGGCCATGCGCCAAATTCGCGGCCGCTCCCTTTCCGGGTTCGGTAGTTGTTCGTTTGAGGAACCCCGCTCGGACCTCCAGTCCCTGGGTGTGCTCTGAGCCGGATTATCACTGTTGCCGAAAGGTTGGTTTGCCACCATGGATCCCACCGTTGATCCCGCCGTCAAAAGCTTTGTTGAAGTCGCCGCTGACAGCCACTTCCCCTTGCAGAATCTGCCCTATGGCATGTTCTCGCCAACACCCCGCGACGAGCCCCGTGCCGGCACGCGCATCGGGGACTTTGTGCTGGATCTGGCCGTGCTGCAAAACGCTGGTTTGTTCGATGCCGCGGGCCTGCCCGATGGAATTTTCAGCCACTATGTGTTGAACCCCTTCATGGAACTGGATCCGGTGCAGCGGCGGGCGGTGCGCCTACTCATTCATGGGCTGTTGCGGGCCGACGAGCCGACCCTGCGTGATGATGCGGCGTTGCGTGGCCGGGCCCTGCTGCCGGCCGACAGCGTGACCATGCAATTCCCGGTGGGCATTCCGGACTACACCGATTTTTACGCCTCGCGCGAGCACGCCACCAACGTGGGCATCATGTTTCGCGGCAAAGACAACGCCCTGATGCCCAACTGGCTGCACCTGCCGGTGGGTTACCAC
>JADGEP010000007.1:14586-23764 GCA_016744275.1 Candidatus Krumholzibacteriia bacterium
AGTTCATCCATTGTTGTTTCTGGTACTGACATTCATCGCCCTAAAGGCCAAACCATAGCAAATGATTCTAAAGTACCATCTTTTGGACCATCAAGGCTATTTGATTTCGAATTGGAAATGGGCTTCTTGATCGGCACTCCCAACCGACTGGGCGAACCGGTTTCGGCTGACAATGCCGAAGACAACATCTTTGGCCTGATTCTGGTGAACGATTGGTCGGCGCGGGATATTCAGAAATGGGAATACCAACCGTTGGGCCCGTTCACGGCCAAGAACTTTGCCACGAGCATTGCTCCCTGGATCGTGACCCTCGAGGCTTTGGCGCCGTTCCGTTGCGCCTCTCCGGAGCAGGACCCGAAGCCGTTGCCCTATCTGCAAGAGAGCCAGCGGGGCACCTACGACATCAATCTCGAAGTACACATCCAGGCCGAAGATGACGATGAAGCCCTGCGGGTGAGCGAGAGCAATTTCAAATATCTGTATTGGACGATGGCGCAGCAGTTGGCCCATCACACCGTCAGTGGCTGCAACCTCAGCACCGGTGACTTGTTGGCCTCCGGCACGATCAGCGGCCCGGAAAAAACGAACTACGGTTCGATGTTGGAGATCTCCTGGCGCGGCACCGAACCGGTGACCTTGCCTGGCGGCGGCGAGCGCAAATTCCTGCACGATGGCGACACCGTCCGCATGTCGGCCTGGTGTCAGGGCGATGGCTACCGGGTCGGGTTTGGCGAAGTGTCGGGCAAGATCCTGCCGGCCGTGGGATCTCAGCGGGCCGACCAGCGATGAGCCTGGGCGCCCAGGACATCTTGTGGCAACCGGATTCCGATCGGGTGGCGGCTGCCCAGGTCACCGGCTTTCGGCGGCAAATGGCCACGCGATTTGGCGTGGCCCTGGATGACTACGAGGCGCTCTACGATTGGTCGGTGGCCCATCCCGAGAAATTCTGGTCGGGTGTGTGGGATTTTTGCGGTGTGGTGGGCGATCGTCCAAGTGAAACCGTTTTGGGCGAGGACGACGGCATGCCCGGTGCGCGTTGGTTTCCAGATGCCCGGGTGAACTTCGCGGAAAACCTGCTCGCCGCCCGCCTGCCTGATGAAAAAGAGGCCCTGGTCTTTCAGGGCGAGGTCGGAGAAACCCGGCGGTTGAGTTGGGGAGAGTTGCGGCGACAAGCGGCCGCCGTTGCAGCTGCCTTGCGGGCCGAAGGCATCGGTCCCGGGGATCGAGTGGCCGGTTTTCTGCCCAATATTCCAGAAGCGGTGGTGGCCATGCTGGGCGCCGCGAGCGTGGGGGCCGTGTGGTCCAGTTGCTCACCGGATTTTGGCATTGAAGGCGTCCGCGATCGGTTTGGCCAGATCCAGCCCCGAGTGCTCTTCACCGCCGATGGCTACCGCTATGGCGGCAAGCAGATCGAATCGCTGACTACGGCTCGTATGTTGCAGTCGGAGCTGCCATCTATCGAGCGTCTGGTGGTGGTGCCCTTTGTTGGCGGCGCTGAGTCCTTGCCGCTCCGGTCGAGTTGGTGGGAAGATTTCCTGAACCCTCATTTGGGGTGCGCGCCGGAATACACCCGCCTGCCCTTTGATCACCCGTTGTACATAATGTTCTCCTCGGGCACAACCGGGTTGCCCAAGTGCATGGTTCATTCAGCCGGTGGCACCCTGATTCAGCATCTCAAGGAACACCAACTGCACTGTGATCTGCGGCCCGGCGATCGCCTCTTCTACTTCACAACCTGTGGTTGGATGATGTGGAATTGGCTGGTTTCCGGTTTGGCATCCGGCGCGACGGTGATGCTCTACGATGGGCACCCGCTGCGGCCGCAGACGGCGGTGTGGGACTATGCGGCAGCGGAAAAATTCACGATCCTGGGCACCAGCGCCCGCTGGCTGGCCGCCTGCGAAAAAGCGGGACTGAAGCCCCTCGAAAGCCACGATTTATCAGCCCTGCGGTCCGTTCTTTCCACCGGATCGCCGCTTTCACCGGAAAGCTTCGACTATGTGTACCGTGACGTGCATCCGGACGTGCAGCTGAGTTCGATTTCGGGGGGTACTGACATCATATCCTGCTTTGCCCTGGGCAGTCCGGTCTTGCCGGTGCGCCGGGGTGAATTGCAATGCCGTGGGTTGGGTATGGCGGTGGCCGTATGGGACGAAAATGGGCAGCCGGTGACGGGCGAAAAAGGCGAATTGGTCTGCACCCGATCGGCACCATCGATGCCCACCTCATTCTGGAACGATCCCGATGGATCGCGTTACCACTCAGCGTATTTTGACCGCTACGCGGGCATATGGTGCCACGGCGATTTTGCGGAAGTGACGGCAAGCGGCGGCTTGATCATTCATGGGCGCAGCGACGCGGTGCTCAACCCCGGAGGCGTCCGCATCGGCACGGCTGAGATCTACCGGGTGGTCGAGCAATTCGCCGACATCCAGGAGTCGCTGTTGGTGGGGTTGCAGCGCGACGGTGATGTCGTGATCGCCCTCTTCGTCCAGATGCAGCCCGGCCGGACGCTCACGCCGGAACTGGTCGTGGATATCGGCAAGCGCATCCGGCAGGAGAAAACGCCGCGGCATGTGCCGGGCCTCGTGCGCCAGGTGCCAGATATACCGCGCACGATCAGTGGGAAAATTGTGGAGTTGGCGGTGCGAAATATTTTGCACGGTCGCGCGGTGGAAAACGAAGATGCCCTGGCCAACCCCGAAGCCCTCGAGGCCTTCCGCGCCTTGGCGCAGGAGTGGCAGAACGACTGAGCCACTCGATTCAGGTAGCCGTTCAGCCGAGCAGTTCCCGCACCGCCTCAAGCAGATCTTCGTTGGAAATGGGTTTGGGCATCGCTCTGTTGGCCCCTAAAAGTTTGGCCGAATGCAGGTAGTTGCGGGACACGCCTTCGGGTCGCCGCTCACCTCCGCTGATAGCGATGACTTTCAAATCAGGGTGCGTGCGCTTGAGGTCGGTGATTGTCTCGATGCCATCTTTTTCAGGCATGACGATGTCGGTGATCACAAGATCAGCGGGGTTGTCCCGAAAGAGACGAACACCTTCGGCACCGTTGTTGGCCGATTCCACAACATAGCCGTTGCGCTCCAGAAGGCTCTCCAGCCATTCCCGAGTCAGGGAGTCGTCTTCAATGATCAATATTCTGGACAATGGGATCTCCCGGGCGTGGGTGCGGCAGTCTTTTTAAAGCGCCTCAATTCATATTAACATTGTCTCTCAAACAGCCGCTCCGGTCAACTACTGGACGCGGCCCTCCCTTCACCTGTCGGTGGGCGCTCGCCGCCATGCAGGACATCACGCACCGTTTCACGCAGGACATCGCCACCAAACGGTTTGCGCAGGACGCCCCGGATTTGAGGGTGTTTGTGATACTCTTCCATGGGCAAATCATTGAGTCCCGTGATCAATACCAGGGGCAAATCCGGCCGGATGAGCGCTATCTGGTCGGCGATCTGAAGCCCCGTCAAGTGGGGCATGGTCAGGTCGGATATGAGCAGGTCAAAATCGTGGGGCGCGCCCCGCAGGTGTTCAAGAGCCAGGCGACTGTCGTTGAGGGCCAGCACCTGGTGCCCCTGTTTTTCGAGTAGGGCCTTGCCCAGGGCCGTAATGTCCGGCTCGTCATCCAGGAAGAGGATGCGACTGCCCGGCATGATCCTGGCCGATGAAACGGCTCCCTGGCTATTGGTCGGGCTCGCTGCTTGCTCGGTGTCGAGGCCGCCAATAACGGGCAGGAAGATGTGCGCAGTTGTGCCGCGCTCCACGGCGCTTTCCACGATAATCTCACCGCGATGAGCGGCCACAATGCCGTGCACCACCGACAACCCAAGACCCGTGCCTTTGCCGACATCCTTGGTCGTGAAAAACGGATCATACAGGCGCGCGAGAGTCGCTTCATCCATGCCCATGCCCGTGTCGGTAACCACCAGTGCGACCAGGTCCAGGTGTGCAATGGAGTCGGGCACCAGGGGATGGTTGCTGTTGGCCTCGATGGATTTCAATTCAAAGGTGAGCACCCCACCGTTTTCTTCCATGGCGTGGAACGAATTTGTCGCCAGATTGAGCAACACCTGGCTTATCTGGGCCGGGTCGGCATTCACCAAGCGGGTCCCTGTCTCCAGATTCTTGCGCAATTCGATGGTGGCCGGGATCGTATTGTCCAGCAGGCCGACCGCTTCTTCGATCACCTGGGCGATGTCGACGGGATGCTGCTCCTCTTCCTGGCGCCGGCTGAACAGCAGGATACGATTGACCAATTCCCGGCCCCGCTGGGTGGCCCGAGTCACCCGTTCGAGGTCGTTGGCAATCAAGCCGCCCGGCTGGGAATCCATGGCTTGGGCTTCTTCGCGGGCCAGAGTCGAAAAACCAAGAATGGCTTGCAGGATGTTGTTGAAATCGTGGGCGATGCCTCCAGCCAGGGCGCCAATGGCCTCCATTTTCTGGGCTTGGCGCAGCTGGCCTTCCTTCACTTCGCTTTCCATGTGAAATTCAAGTATCGGCGCGAGGTAGGTGGTGAGTGAGGTCAGAGCAGCCGCATCCGCCTGCGCGTAGTTGGAGCCACGGTCGGCCACCATGAGGAAACCCAGGCTCTTGCCTTTGCTCAGGATGGGAACCGTAATGGCGCGAGACAGAGGGCGGGGCAGCACCGCGACGATCAATTCCTCATTGGTGATTTGTGGTTGCCGGTCGGCTACAATTTTTTTGAACAGGCTTGGCAAGCCTTCAAGACGTGATTGGTGCCCGTTCACGAAGGGACTCTCGCCGCCGTCCCTGTCGTACGTGGTGATCTTCACCTTTTGGTTGGGCTCCAGGGTTCCCAGCAATGCCTGCGGGCTTTTAAGCGCTGTACCGATCAAAGGCAGGATGTTGGGAAACACCTCATCCGGCGTGCTGGTCAAGAACGTCTCGGCGATGCGGTTGCGAACTTCCAGGGCAATCTCTGCCTCTTTGCGGGCGGTGATGTCACGGTGGGTGCCGGTCATGCGCATTGGGGTGCCGTCGGCGGCTCTTTCAACAACCTTGCCCCGGTCCAGGACCCAAATGTAGTGCCCATCTGTGTGACGCAAGCGCACCTCCGCCTCGAATACGGGCACATCTCCCCTGATGTGGGCTGCGGCGGCTTCCATGGCCTCCTTTTTGTCGTCCTTGTGCACCAGGTTGGACCAGGTCTCCGGTGTGTGTTCTCCGGAAAATGGCTTGAGGCCGAGCATGCGGGCCCAGGCCCTGTTATAGACCAGCCGATCATTCACCATGTCCCAGTCCCAGACGCCATCCTGAGCGGCCTCCAGGGCCAGGCTCAACCGCTCTCGGCTAGCCGCCAGGTCTCGCCGCGTCGCGACGTCATCTGTCACGTCGCGGCAGAAGGTCAGGACCGCGGGCTCACCCTCAAAAACAATTCGGGAAGAACTGACCATGGCATCGCGGGTCTGGTCATTGGGCAGCAGCAGGCGCACCGTTGCCGGCGGGGGCGGGGGTGCTCCGCGAAGGGTCGTTTCACGCCGCGAATTCGAGCTTTCGCGGTCATCGGGGTGGATGAAGTCTGGCAACGACTTGCCTCCAAGTGCTTCCAGGTTCGGCACACCGAGGTAGGCCAACGCGACTTTGTTGAGATAGAGCATCGTGCCGCCACGGTGGACAATGATGCTGTCGGGGCTGTTTTCAACAACGTCGCGATAGAGTTTGTCGCTTTCGTTTTTGGCTTCGACGGCATCCCGGCGACGCCTGCGGAAGCCTTGCCATATGAATCCCGCCAGAGCAATGGCTGCACACCCCACAGCCCGAAAATAGAGCTCACGATGGTCGGGGCGTAAAAGTTCGTCGGTGAAATTCTTGGTTGAAAAAAATCGAGCGTCGATCGCTGCATCTGCGATGCAAAAACCGAGGATTGTGGCGCTGACGGCCAATACAAATCGCAATGTGCCGGGCATCCGGAAACCTCCTGCGGCAATCGTACCGCTTGGCATGGAGCAGGTCAACCGAGTGCACGGCGATTGGCAGGAAATAGTGCGGTGAAATTGGGGTAGACAGAGGCCCGAGGATTGTCATAATTGGCCCATGCATATACCAGCCGAAAACTCGATGTTTGTCCTGGCCGTGCTCCTGGCATTTGGCGCTGTTTGCGGCCAACTGGCCAAGAAGCTGCACTTGCCGTCCGTCACGGGGCAAATTCTGGCCGGAGTGCTCCTGGGCCCCTCCGTATTGCACGTGTTTGGCCACGATGCCGTAGATGGCCTGCGACCCGTGCTGCATTTTGCGCTCAGTCTCATTGCCGTTGACGTGGGCACGCACCTGCATTTCCGACGTTTGCGCAATGCGTTCAAGCGTCTGGGCGTTCTCTTGATGCTCGAAGCGACGCTGACACCGATGCTGGTCTATCTGGCATTGGTCTTCGGCGCCCGCCAGGACTGGACCTTTGGCATCCTCTTTGGAGCCTTGGCGATATCGACGGCTCCAGCCACCGTCTTGGCGATTGTCAAAGAGTCCCGTTCGAAGGGCGTTTACGTTCGGACCCTCGTGGCTGCGGTGGCCCTGAACAATATCGCCTGCATCACCCTGTTTGAGATGGCCCAAACTGCGGTGAGCGCATCACTGGACCCGGGCGCGGGCTTTTCCACCGGCAGTGTTTTCTTGGCACCGGTGATTCAGTTGCTGGGCGCTGCGGTCATTGGTGGCTGTCTGGGGATTGGCCTGATCCTGGGCAGCAAGCATGTCATTCATGTTGAACAGCTGACGACCGTCTCGATCATCGCCATTTTCCTGACCACCGGCGTGGCCGACTATTTTGGTGTCAGTAACCTGCTGGCGTGCCTCTTTCTGGGTGTGACGATGGTGAATCTGGCCCCGGAAAAGGAAGAGATCGGACACCGGGTGTTCGTGAACTTCGAACCGGCCATTCTGGCAATCTTTTTCACCCTGGCCGGCCTCGAGTTGGACTTCAGTTTTCTGTCATCGGGCTGGATTCTGGTGGCATTGTTTGTGGTGGCGCGATTTGCCGGCAAAGTGCTTTCGGGTGTGTTGGCCATGCGGTTGGCCAAAGGCACGGACAACGTGCGGCGCTATCTGGGGTTTGGTCTCATACCCCAGGCCGGTGTGGCGGTCGGGCTTCTGCTCGACATCCAGGACAACCCGGCTTTTGGTGAAACGGCGAGCATGATCTTGGCGATCGGGGTCACCGCAGTGGCGGTCAACGAAGTGGTGGGGCCCATTCTGGTTAAGGTGGGGCTTTCGCGTTCAGGTAACCTGGGCAAGGATCGGGCGCGTCTGATCGATTTTATCCATGAAGAGAATATCGTCACCGATTTTCACGCCGAGACGAAAGATGAAGCCATCGGGCAGCTGGTCGACTTGATGATAAGCAGTCACGGTATGCAGATCGACCGGGATGCCTTGGTGGCCGACGTATTGGCCCGCGAAAGCCTGATGTCCACATGCATCGGCAGGGGCATGGCCGTGCCCTACGGCCGGGTTGATGCGGAAGAGAAAATCGTAGGTGTCATGGGTATCAGCCGGAGGGGTTTGCCTTTTGGCACGCCCGATGGGCTGCCTTTGCGTTGCATGGTCTTGTTGGCTTCGCCACCCGATGAGCGGGAACGTCATCACGAGGTGCAGGCGGTCCTGGCTCGGTCCATCGGCTCGGACTGGAGCCTGCAGTTGCAATTGTACAACGCCAAGACCCCGGCCCATGTCTATGAGATCCTGCACAATGAAGAATTCGAAAACTACAATTATTTCCTCGATGAATTGCAAGAGCCGACCAACCTTGACAGTCGGTCGGCTCTCGATCTCTAGCAGGTTTTGCTACCAACCAGCCCCCACCGATTCAGTGAGGTTGAGTGGTTCTTCGTGGGCGTGTTTTTCGGCGCTGGCCTGGGCCGGAGCCGTGAGGTGATTGCCCTCGATCTCCCCTGAGTCCTTGAGCGTGAAACGCCCAAGAATTTCCTGCAATCCCTGGGCCTGCCTGGACAGATCCTGTGCCGCCGAAGCCATCTCCTCACTGCCTGCAGCATTGTTCTGGGTGATGGCGTCGATCTGCTTCATGCCATCGCTTATTTCCGAAATGCCTGAGGCCTGATGGTTGGAGGCCGTAGCGATCTCGCCCATCAACTTTGACGATTCCAACACACCATCGCGAATCTGGGTGAAGGCTCGGCTGGTATCGGCGGTGAGAGCCGAACCATTTTCGACCTTTTTGATGGCCGTTTCAATCAGTGTGGCGGTTTCGCTGGCGGCCTTGGCGCTGCGCCCCGCGAGGTTGCGGACTTCCTCGGCCACGACCGCAAACCCCTTGCCATGTTTGCCAGCCCGGGCGGCTTCGACAGCGGCATTCAAGGCCAGCAGGTTGGTTTGGAAAGCGATGTCATCGATGACCTTGATGATCTTGGCAATTTCCTGGCTGGCCACCGTAAGGCCCTCCATCGCTTCGGTCAGGACTTCAATTTTCTCGACGCCCTCACTGGCGGATTGCTGTGTTTTGTGGGCCAGCTTTTCGGCGTGGGCCGCGTTTTCAGCGTTGCTTTGGGTGCCGTCGCTCAGTTCGGTGACCGAGGCGGTGATCTCTTCAAGGGAGGCGGCCTGACTACTGGCGCCATTGGAGAGGTTGTGACTGGAGTTGCTGATCAGAATCGAGCCGTCATTGACCCGGCTTGAAGAGACCAGGACTTCAGTCATCATGGTGTTCAGGTTGGCGACCATATGTGCCATGGATTTGCCAAACCGGTCGCGGTCCGACGAAATTTCGGCCTGGGCCGAAAGATCACCATTGGCGATGGTCTCGGCGAGATCGGCTTTTCTTTTGAGGCCATCGGCCATGGCATCCAGAGATTTAGCCAGGGAGCCGATTTCGTCTTTGCTGGTCAGATTCAATCGCATGGAGAGGTCTCCGTCATGCACCGCATTGGCCAATTCCACGGCATGCTTCAATGGCCTGGAAATGCCATTGGTGACGATGTACGCGATGGCCGCTGCTGCCGTCAGGAGCATGGTCAGGAATACTACGAGCGTCAATTTAAGTTGGCGCCGTGAGTCCGCCTTCATCGTGTCCAACTCATGAAGAAATGAATCGGAATATGATTCCAAGAGCTCTTCCAGCCGGCTGGAAAGCTCTTTCTGGGTGCCGGCCAGGACGGCCGCTTTTTTTTGAATCTTGGGGTCGATATCAAATCCGCTCAGAGCGGTATAGACT
>JADGEP010000080.1 GCA_016744275.1 Candidatus Krumholzibacteriia bacterium
GAGCGGTGTGGCCAGTAGCACGGGTGCGGCGGCGGTTTACTGGAATCCGGCCAACAACGTGTTTGCCGATTTTGAAACTGATCTGGTTTTGCAGCACAACAGCTATCTGGGCCTGTTCAATCAGGAAGCGGCGGTCGTGGCCCACAAAATGGGCAAGGGCGTTCTGGGCTTCATCTTCACGGGATTCTATTCTGAAACCCTGGAACGTCGAGGCGAAGACAATACCGGCATCTCGGAGGGAACGTTCAAGCCCTACGATGTGACTTTCGGCGTTTCGTACGCCCATCCGCTGGGCGAAACCTTCGGTGTGGGCGTGAATGCCAAGATGGTGTACGAAAAAATCGACCTCTATTCCGATTCCGTATTGGCCTTCGACTTCTTCATCACCCACAAGGCCATGATTGATGGCCTGATGTTTGCCGCCAGCGCGACCAATATCGGGGGCCAGATGAATCTGAACGATGGGCCCTTTGATTTGCCGACGGCGTATCGGGTGGGCGCATCCTGGGCGCCGGCTTTTGGCGGTCACGAGCGCAAGTTGACCTTTGCGGGCGATGTTTTGTTCCCCAACGATACCAATGAAAAAGCCCATGTGGGTGCCGAGTACCGGTTGTTGCCCGAGTTTTCCTTGCGGGCTGGCACGCGGATCAACTACGACAACCAGGGCTTGACCGCAGGCGCCGGGTTCCGGACGGGAATTTTGGGCGTGGACTATGCCTTTGGCGAATCGACGATCGACGGTTTTGATGAAGGGCACAAGTTCTCCCTGAACCTGACCTGGTAGTTGTTGCGGCCCCAGATATGCGAGAGCCCCGCGATCTGGTCGCGGGGCTCTTTTATATTGAAGTGACGTTGCGAGATTTGAAGCAAGATTTGACGCATGATTTGACGTTTGGGTCAACAGCAGCTGGGTGCGGGAATCAACCGAAATCGGGGCGCGGATCCCGCTGGAAATCCAAGAGACGAAAAGCGCCGTCTTGCAGCACCCCATAGCTGAGAGGGTCGAACCAGCCAGCCAAAGCCACAAATTGACGGTTGGGCTGATCAATGACGATTCCGTGGTGGACGTGGCCGGTGATCATCAAGTCCCAGTCGGTATCGGCGGCGGCGCCCTCACCGGTGTCTTGCGCCGGCTGGCGGGCGAACCAACGTTGAGCATTGGCCTCGATTTGGGAGGCTTCGTCGCGATTGGCGCCCCGGCTGTGCCCGCTGAGCCAGGTGCTCAGGGCAAAGAGCAGCTCCGGGTGCAGGGACTTGGCCAGAACTATTCCCAGGCGGGTGCGTACCATGGTCCGAAAGCTGTTGTAGGCCCAGTCGTACTTGAGCAGTCCGTCTCCGTGGCTGAGCCGGACCCGGCGTGAGCCCAGAATCAGGGTTTCGGCGTCGCCGTCAGGGCTGCAGCCGTAGCGCTCGTGGAAGTAGCGAGCGGCCCAGATGTCGTGGTTGCCTCCGATAAAGTGGATCTTGGTGCCGGCGTTGCGGACCCGGTCCAGGCCTTGCAAAAGACATTCGTAGCCCCTGAGTCGGAAATGGGGGTAGTCGAACCAGAAGTCGAAGATGTCGCCCAAAAGGACCAATTGGTCGGCTTTGCCGGCGAGATCGAGCAGTTCGAGGAATTTTTCAAGGCGGGCGGACTCGTCCGCATCCGGCTCCAGGTGGAAGTGGGAGTCGGATACGAATACCACCGTGGGTTCGGTGAATTCGCCGCCGGCAGATCCGGGCTGGCTGTCTGGATGTTTTTGCACTTCTTTCATGGAGCACAATCTGCAGGATAAGCAGGCTCCTGACAACCGAAAATGCGCGCGTGCGGCGTGCGAAGCCTAGGAGGACGTGATGTCCCTGTTCGATGACGTCAAAGGAAACCTGGTCGAGTGGTATACCGTGACTTCGGAGAAGACCACGGAAGTGACCCGGGTTGCGACCCGCAAATACGACAAATTTGGCATCAGCCGTGATATTGAGCGCCAGTTCGGCGAACTGGGGAGTTTGGTGTACAACGGGTTGCAGGCCGGTCGTGAAGGTCTGCTGGAAGATGAGGGCGTATCGGCCCTGGTTGAGCGCATCTCGGCGCTGGAGAAAGAGTTGCGGTCCAAGGATGAGGAAATCGATGGCATCCGGCAGGAATATGCCGGTCGCAAGGCTGAAGCCGCTGCCGCCGGTGGTGTGTCGGCTACCGTGATCACCGACCCGATCCTTGATGAAGGCCACGGCGAAAGCCCGATTCTGGTGGAACCGATTGTGGTGCAAGAGTCTGAATCCCAGGCGTCTGTCGAAAATGCCGACCACATCGATCCGGAAAAAGAAGGTTGACATTAGGATTCATTTGCGGATATGATCCTCCCGGTTCCCTGTAACGCTCGGGAGCTCCAACCCAAACGGGTGCTCATTTGGACGAGATTCAACTGAGCCATTGGTGGAGAGGTTCATCAATGCCCACCCGGGAGCCTTGAGCAGTAGCTTGCTCCTTCACCGGACCTGAACCCTTAGCGGACGGTGAAACGTGAAGCTGCACGATTCCAACATCGCAATTTTGACCCGTTGTGCCCCAGGGCAATCCGGGTCCAGGCGCAGGCCTGCAATGGTCCTGACCTCCGATACTGTCGGAGAGCAGGGCGATCGCATGCACTGCGCTTTTGCGTTGGTCGTGGTTGTGTCGGTCATGGTGGCTTTCCTTTTGAGCTTGATGGCAGTCCAGGTCCAGGCCGCTGCACCCGCCGCGGCAGAAACATCCCCCTTCATTGCCGTTGGCCAGGCGGTGCGCCCGGCAGTGGTGAACATCCGCATCACCAAATCGATCAATGCCGAAGGTGTGGGCACTGGCCCTCTGCAGGAGATGTACCGTCAGTTCTTCCCCGATGAGGAAGGCAAGGGCGGGCGCTTCGAGTCGCCGTCTACCGGCTCGGGATTTGTCGTTGATACCAGTGGAGATATCCTCACCAATCACCATGTGATTGCCGATGCTGACGCCATCTTTGTGCGCTTCAGCGGGGAGAAGCGGGAGTACCGGGCCGAGTTGGTGGGCAGTGATCCCAATACGGACCTGGCTTTGATCCGGATTGATCCGGCGGGCCGCACCTTGCCCACAGTCGAATTTGGAGACTCGGAAAAATTGGAAGTGGGGGCGTGGGCCATCGCCATCGGCAACCCGTTTGGCAACCTGGAGAGCACCCTGACGGTGGGCGTGGTCAGCGCCAAGGGTCGGGGCGATTTGGAGATCGGGGGACTGACTCCTCGCTACCAGGATTTTATCCAGACGGATGCGTCGATCAATTTTGGCAACAGCGGTGGACCGTTGGTGGATATCCACGGCCGCGTCGTGGGGGTCAATACAGCGATCAGCCAAAGGGGACAGGGCATCGGCTTTGCGGTGCCCAGCCGGTTGGTGGCTGTGATCTATGAGCAGTTGAAAACCAACGGACGCGTGATTCGCGGCTATCTGGGGGCGGTCACTGAAGACGTCGTGCAGATCGTGGGCGAAGAAGTGGCGGGCGAGCCCTTGAGTGGCGCCCGTGTTGTGAGCATTGTGCCGGATTCTCCGGCCGAGGATGTCGGTCTTGTGGCCGGCGATGTGGTGGTGGAGTTTGCCGGGCTAGAGGTGGATTCGCGCCGCCAATTGTTGTTTCTGATCGCGGCGGCGAAGCCCGGCCAGGATGTGCAGATGAGTTTTGTCAGGGACGGCAAGAGGCTTGAAGGCCAGGTGCGTCCCGTTGAATGGATAGAGGAGAAGTCGTCTGGTGCTGCACCTGTAGCGGCCCAGTGGCTCGGCATGGAAGTGGCGTCTCTCGATGGTGGTGACCCGCGGGTTGCCCGATTGATTGACGCGTTAGGTGTGACTGCAACGACCGGTGTGATGGTCGTGGCAGTGCAAGAGGATCGACCCGCCGCGGATGCCGGTATCCGCCCGGGAGACGTGATTCTTTCGATGGCTGATCAGGAGATCATGGACCTGGATTCCTACACCCAGGTCAGGACGCAACTGGCGTCCAGTCGTGAACCCCTGTTGGTCCGCTTGCGGACCGGTGGCCTTGAAAATTCCGTCATGATCCAACCCCGTTCACGCGGGATTGAGAATTGATGTCTCCCCACGCTGGCATGGAGGATTCCCATGGCTGGTAAAAGGAATATCCTTCCGGCGATGCACGAGAAAGGCCTTGAGGTCTATTTCCGTGACATCAACCGTTACGATTTGATTGACCGGGGCGAAGAAGTCGCCCTGGCACGACGCATAAAAGCAGGCGACGAAGAGGCGCTGCAGTGTCTGGTGAGAGCCAACCTGCGGTTTGTGGTCTCGGTGGCCAAGCGCTACATCAATCAGGGGCTGATGCTTTCAGACCTGATCAACGAGGGCAATCTGGGATTGCTCAAGGCGGCCCACCGGTTTGATGAGGAGCGAGGCTTCCGCTTCATCTCCTACGCCGTCTGGTGGATTCGCCAATCAATAATGCAGGCCTTGCTGGACAAGTCCCGCACCATACGCCTGCCGCAGAATCAGACGGCGCTGTTGATCAAGATCAATCGCACCCGTTCGATTTTGCAGAATGAAGGCAATCCCAACCCCAGTCCGGGGCAGATTGCTGAACGGTTGGACCTGGACCGGGCTGATGTCATTCATGCCCTGCGCAGCGACCGCACCGAGTTGGCGCTGGAAGATGCCGGCGCTGCTGGCAGCGACCGACCGCTGACCGAAGTATTGGCCGACGAGAGCCAGGAGTCGCCGGACTTCACGGTCTTGCAGAGAGGCCTGCGCGAAGATGTGCGCAAGTGCCTGGAGGTATTGTCGGATCGCGAAGCCGAGATCATTGTCTTGTACTTTGGCTTGAGCTTCGAGGAAGCCCACACCTTGCAAGTGATCGGGCAGCGCATGGGGTTGACCCGTGAGCGCATCCGGCAGATCAAGGAAAAGGCTTTGGCCAAGTTGCGCAGCTCCAAGGGTCGTGTCCTGTTGTTTGACTACTACTAGGCGTTTGATTGCCTTGAGGGTTTGATCAGGGAATGCTGTCGAGACCCGGCGCCTGCGGTGAGAATCGCAGGCGCCGCTCTTTTACCAGCGGTGGGGCAAAGTTCCTGAAATGGCGTGGTCCTTGCTTAATGTTCCCGTTGGGTTCCCAAACGGCCTTGAATCGTTGGTTTGGGGATGTGGATTGACAATTATCGGGCAAAGGGGCATGTTTCCCGCCGGCGAGTGCGCGAATATGCCCCCTTCGACCGGCTATTGAGACCAGTTGCGGGGGCCGTTTTATAGGCATCGGCGACTCACACCGAAGCGGAACAGCGGACCATGAGTTTGAAAAAAAACTACACCTTCCTGTACATGCCAGAGGATCACGGCGCCAGTCGCCAGTTCCGTCTGCCGCGTTGGCTGATTGTCAGCAGCGTGATGTGTGTCGTGGTTTTGGGTGGCGTGGCGGCGCTTTACGGAGTGGGCATCAAGACGGGCAACAGTTGGCTGCCCGGAGGCTCGCGGTATCAGAAAGAAAATTTGGCCCTGCAAAGTTCGATCACTGGCCTGGAGGGGCAAGTCGACAATTTGCGGGGTGAGATCGAACAAGTGTACGAAGTGCAGAACGTGGTGGCCACGGCCATCAACCTGCCCACCATGGACGAAGAAACGTTTGCCGCCGGCGTGGGTGGGCGGCAGCATTTGGACTATACGGACGTTGAGATTTCGGGCTTGAAGCCAGGCACGCCCGCCGGTGATATGGGCGAGCAACTGGACCAGATGCTGCGTCAGGCGAAGATTCAACGGCGGGGATACCTGGCGATGATCGACACCTTGTCGGCACGCGAGGTCGTGCGAGCTCATATTCCGTCGATCCGGCCCACGGATATCGGTTGGATGAGTTCCCGCTTCGGATTCCGCAAAGACCCTTTCACCACCAAGCAGACTTTTCATCGGGGATTGGATTTTTCGGTTCCCGTGGGCACTGAAGTGCGCGTGACCGGTGATGGCGTGATCGCTGCGGTGCAGCAACAACGCGGATTTGGGCGGGTTGTCAAAGTTGATCACGGCAATGGCGTAATGACGGTTTATGCCCATTTGAGTGAGCCATTGGTGAAAAAAGGCGACAAAGTCAGCCGCGGTGCGGTCATCGCCAAATCCGGCAATACCGGACGCAGTTCGGCCCCGCATCTGCACTATGAAATCCGCATCGGTGGGCGCCCCGTCAATCCCTTGACCTACATTTTGGACTCGTACGCCGCCCGGCAATGATCGCGTTGTCTGGAATCTCGTAAAACCGCCTCTCGTGGGCGGTTTTCTTGTTTCAGGAATGGCCAAAGTCCTTGGCTATTCTGCGGATACTGTGGTATTTTGAGGCTGGAAGGGCGTGTTCGGGAACCCGAAAGGAGTCGGGGGGCCGTTCGAGACCAAATGCCCTGGTTGCAAGAAGGAGCGCAGATTCCATGGCGAGGTTCCAGAAACTGGGCAAGAGGCATATCCGGGGCGGAAGAGACCATTCCACCGCGGTTTTTTTGTTGGTGCTGTACATCACTTTTCTGACTGCGGTCAGCCCCGCGGTGGCGCAGGCCAATGGCTCCACGCGCGAGGTGCTCAAGGTTCGCCATTTTACGGCGCCGGGGCATACGCGGGTGGTGTTGGATATGAGCGCCGGCGGCTCTTTCGAAGTGCGCCGGGTGGGCAATCCGGACCGCATCGCCATCAATGTCAGCGGGGCCGTTGTAGGCTCGGCCGAAGCGCTGGGCGTCGGCGATGGCTTGGTGAAGGATATCCGGCTCAACGCTGGCCAGCGCCGGGCCCAAGTGGTGATTGATCTGAATGAAAAAGCGGATTTTCGCAGCTTCAGTTTGCCCGCCACCGGCGGGCGGCATGATCGCATCGTGGTGGATGTGCTGCGGCCTGGGACGGAACCTGCTGCTGAAGTTGCCGTTGAGGCGCAGCGGGTCGTGCCTGCGGTGGCGGCGCCGTTTGTGGTGATCGTCGATGCGGGACATGGCGGGCTGGATCCGGGGGCGATTCGTCAGGGCAAGCAGGAAAAAGGCATCGTGCTGGACATCGCGCGGGAAATGGTGCGGTTGATCAATGCCCTGCCGGGGTATCGAGCGCACCTGACCCGGACCGGTGACTATGGCCTGGAATTGTGGGAGCGGGTGGACTTCGCCCGGCGCAAGGAGGGGGACCTATTCCTCTCGGTCCACTGCAATACCCACGCCGACACCGATATTGGCGGCATGGAAGTCTATTTTCTGTCTCTGCAGGGGGCGACCGATCGGGAAGCAAAAGAATTGGCGGACAAAGAGAATGCGGCCCAATTGGTTGGCCTGGATCCGACCACGAATCATGATGAGTTGGTCATGGACATCCTGATGGATTTGAAAATGACCCAGGTCCTGAAAGAATCGGCGCAGTTGTCCCACCACATCCTGGATGCGGGACGGGCCAGCGGGCTGGTCGAAGGCCGGCGCGTCAAACAGGCCGGTTTTCACGTGCTCAACAGTTTGGCCATGCCCTCGGCTCTGGTCGAGGTCGCCTACATGTCCAACCGGGATGACATGAAAGTTTTGAATGATCGCAATGGCCGCAAGGATCTGGCGGCGGCAGTGGTGCAGGGGGTGGTGGGTTGGCGTCAGGACCGTCCGGCCCTGCAGCAACTGGCCTCTGGCGACAAGGGCGGCTGGACGCGAAAATACGAAGTGCGGCGGGGAGACAGCCTTTGGGGACTGGCTCGCCGCCATGGAACGACAGTGACTGAGATCAGTCAGAACAACAATTTGCAATCGGGGGCCATCAACGTGGGGCAGGAATTGCGTTTGCCTGAGGCGGTGCGGCAGCCATGAACAGGATCGGCTTGAAACTCAGTTGCTTTGTGGTGTCGGTGATCATCTGGGTCCAGGTGGCTTCGACTTCGACGGTCGAGCTGACTACAAATCTGCCTCTGCGCCTGACCGGTGTGGCCGAAGGCCTGACGGCCGCCGGTAGTGATCTGCCCAGCCACGTGAAGGTGCGGGTGCAGGGCAGCAAGTTGAGCCTGCTGACCCACAATTATTTCAATCGCTACATTGGCGAGGTCCGGGTCACGGTTGCAGACCGCCCCGCGGGCCCTTCGTTCAGTTATGAGCTGGATCGCAACGACGTCTTCACGGACCTCGAAGTGGTGAGCGTGCAACCGCCGGTGCGCTTGCGCCTGAAGCTGGACAACGAGAGACAGCGGATGCTGCCGGTGCATGTGCGCCAAACGGGGACTTTGCCGACGGAAGTGGGGCTGCTGGCGCCCATGAAAGTGACACCGGATTCGGTGCTGGTGACGGGCCCTGAACGGTTTTTTCCACCCAGCGGTATGATCAGTACTGAGGCGGTGGACTTGGACCGGCGCCGCGAATCAGGGCAGGAGACAGTGGCCTTGTTGGCACCTCATGAGCATTTGAAGATGGCCTCGAAAGACGTGCAGGTCCGGTTTGAAGTGGCGAACATCGAAGAGCGCACATTGGCGAATATTCCGGTCATTCCTTTGGTGGATGCCGGCCAGCCTGAAGTTGGCGTTTCGCCGCCAGTGGTCGATGTGATGGTGAGGGGCGTGGCCGATTCGGTCCGGGCTCTGCGTGCGGATCGGATCATCGTGACAGTGCCGGTGGGCGACCTGGACCGGGGTGTGCACGTGGTCAGTGGACAGGCCGACTTGCCACCGTGGCTGACCCTGATTGGCCTGGACCCGGCCGAGTTTCAGGTTGTCGTGGGCGATCTGGAGCCCGTCAAGACCGACAGCTTGCGCAACGGGACGGAGAATCCCGTTGAGTGATTCCAATCCCAATTCCCAGCCGGATGCTGCTGCAAATTCAGGTTCAGGTCGAAGTGTGGGCTGGCTGACCTTGGTGGCTGCGGGCCTGGTTTTGCTCCTGGCTGCCGGTTCATTATTGTGGCCGCGGGCCGAGTCCCAGGATCCGGACCACACTCTGCTGGTCTTTGATTCCAGTGGTGACCCAGCCCGGGTTGCCCGGGTTTTTGAGCCTCTGCGGCGATACCTGGCTGATGCTGGTTCAGGCCAGTTGGAGTTGTCGGTCGTCGCCACGGTCGCTGAATTCCAGGCCCATCTGACCCACGGCCCGGACTATGTTTTGGCGCCCGACCGATTGGCGCTCACGGCGCCGGCGCAGACGTATCTGCCCTTGGTGGTTGGCCGCCGTTCGGCGCCGCGAAATCTGCGGCCCCACGGGGTCCTCGTTTATCGCCTTGGCGTGGCTGACACGCAGGAGCCCTGGTTGACCCACAGCAGTCGCACCGTTCTGGGAGACTCGGTTTCGCTGGTGGCCACGGGTTCTCTAGTGAATCTGGGTGCCCTGGCTGCGGGGCCCGATCCCTACGACCACGGACCGGTTTTGCACGCCTTGCGTCTCGGGGGATTTGACTTTGCTTTGGTGCGGCAATGGGATGCGGAACGGTTCTTTGAGGCGGGGTTGCTGGATGAGAGCGTCTTTGCCAGTCGGGATCTGGTAGAGCCGGCGCCCGATGCGGTGCTGCTGGTCTCCCGTAAAGTGCCCCGGCATTTGCGTTTGCGGTGTGCTGAAGGCCTCAGTGGTTTGGGTCGCGACGCGTCCGCGGAAGAAGCTCCGCTGGCGAAAGAATTGCGCCAAGGGCTGGCTGAAATGCATCTGGCCGGATTTAACGTGCTGATGGAGCCTGATCTGGAGCAGGTGCGGAAGAAATATCGGGAATAATGACAGTTGGGGATTGGTCCGGGAAGATTGGCTCTCCGGAGATGTTTGCCCCATATTGTCGGCTTCTGATTGGAGCAAGGCTGGGGCATTCGACGCGGATACAGATTGGGAAAGGGTTTCATGAAGCACAAGTACGAAAGGCTCGGCGGCACCCAGGACATCATGCTGGGGAAGATGGAGCGCTGGCTCTGGGCCGAGGCCAAATGGATCGAAGTCTTGACGCGCTTCGGGTACGGTGAAATCCGCACGCCGGTGATGGAGCCCACGGGGCTTTTTCTGCGCTCGGTGGGCGCGGGCACCGATATCGTGGACAAGGAAATGTATTCCTTCGAGACCAAGGGCGGCGACAAAGTCACTCTGCGCCCGGAAATGACCGCTTCGGTGGTGCGGGCTTATTTACAGAACGGACTGAATCGGCAGCCGGGCACGGTGAAGTTTTATTACAATGGGCCCATGTTCCGGTACGACAAGCCCCAGGCCGGACGCTACCGGCAATTCCACCAGGTGGGGGTTGAGGCCCTCGGTTCGGACAGCCCGGTGCTGGATGCCGAAGTGATTCGCACGGCCATGGCGTTGTTCGAAGCGGTGGGCGCCACGGGCCTGACTGTGAAGCTGAATAGTATTGGATGCCCTGATTGCAGGCCCGGTTACCTTGATGACTTGAAGCTGTTTCTCAAGGAAAATCTGGATGTCGTGCCCGAAAACATGCGGGATCGCATCGATATCAATCCCCTGCGATTGTACGATGCCAAGGACGATGGCGTGCAGGCTCTGCTGAAAGGTTTCAAGCCGATCAGCGAATCGTGGTGCGGGCCATGCAAAGAGCATCACCGGGTGGTCACCGAGACCCTCACCAGCCTGGATGTGAATATCGAGCAGGACGCGTCATTGGTGCGGGGGTTGGATTATTACTGCCGCACGACGTTTGAAATCACCGCCACCAGCGGGCGCAAGCAAAGCAGCCTGTGTGGGGGCGGACGCTACGATTATCTGGTCGAGCAGTGCGGCGGGCCGCCGACGCCTGCGGTCGGCTTTTCCATCGGGGTGGAGCGCACTTTGCTTCACCTGGATGATACGCCGGTGGATCTGCAACGCAGTCCCCAATCGGCGGTGGATGTCTACATCAGCTGTCTGGGAATCGCTGGCCAACAGGCGGGCTTCCTGATGGCTGAAAAATTGCGCGGGTTTTGTCGGGTGGAGGTCGATACGACCGGCCGCTCGGCCAAGGCCCAGGCCAAGTCGGCCCATCTGCGGCAGGCGCGAGTGCTGCTCACCGCTGGTGGCGACGATCTGGACAAAGGAACTTTGATGATTCGCAACATGGATACGGGCACGCAGGAACCCATGACCGGGGCAGAGATCCCGGCGGCGGTTCAGGAGGTATTGCAGGGTGAAGGCTAATAACGATTCGGGTGCCATGCGCACCCACCGCTGTGGCGCGGTCGGCGAAAGTCTGGTCGGGCAAGAAGTGAGAGTGGCGGGCTGGGCGGCCAGGATCCGGGATCTGGGCGGAGTGGTCTTTGTGGGCCTGCGCGACCGCTATGGTCTGGTGCAGGTTGTCTGTGAAGACGGCACGCCGTTGGAGATGTCCAAGGGGTTCAAGCTGGAATCCGTGTTGGGCGTGACCGGCACCGTGCGGCGTCGTCCGGATGACATGGTCAACCCGGAAATGTCCACCGGTTCGATCGAAATTGTGGCCCGCGAGGTGGAGATTCTCAACACCTGCGCGCCGCTGCCCTTCCAGGTGGATCAGGCCTGGGATGCCAGTGAAGAGTTGCGCCTGAAGCACCGGTACATCCATTTGCGCCATCCGATCATGGCCAACAACCTGCAAGTGCGGCACCGGGCCGGCATGGCGGCTCGGGCTTATTTGTCGGGCCAGGATTTCCTGGAAGTGGAGACCCCGCTGCTGATCAAGACGACCCCGGAAGGGGCGCGCGATTATGTGGTGCCCAGCCGCATCCATCATGGCCAGTTTTATGCACTGCCGCAGTCGCCGCAGTTATATAAGCAGATCCTGATGGCCAGTGGTGTGGATCGCTATTTCCAGTTGGCGCGCTGCCTGCGGGATGAAGATCTGCGCAGTGACCGCCAGCCCGAACATACCCAAATTGATCTGGAAATGAGCTTCGTGACCGAGAACGAAATCTACAACGTGGTCGAAGAAATGGTCTCGCGGATTTTCATGGAAGCGGCGGGCATCGACATCCCGACGCCC
>JADGEP010000081.1 GCA_016744275.1 Candidatus Krumholzibacteriia bacterium
GGGCCGATCGCCTTGGGCGAACAGGTAAGCCGTATGAGCGGTGCCTTTGTTGGTGATCTCGACGGCCCGGATGGAACCGGTGCGCACGAGGGCGCCGTCTTTCCAAACCTCTTCGTAGAGGACGCGATATGTATCGCCCTGGCGCAGGTCACGCTTGAAGTCGATATCCCAGCCCATGATGTCGTTCATCTTGGGAGCCAACGAAAGTGGCGCGTCGATTTTTTGCAGGCTGGCGTAGAGGCTGCTGTTGATGGTGCCGCAGATGCCTTTGAGCTGGCGCTGAACCGGGTAGGTGCCATCGTGCCGGGTGTAGGTGTCGCCTTCGCGCATCCAGGTCACATGGCTCTCTTCATCCAGGTCATAGCCCAACGACTTGAGGCCGCCATCAGGCGTGATGAGGATGCGGAACAATTCACCGGTTTTCACTTTGCGCAGGTCGCGGAATTCCTTGGTGCCTTCGACCATGGTCATGATGTCTTCGTGGGCGATGCCGCGGGCGGCGAGGGCTTCGTAAAAGGTTTGACCCCGGCCAATATTCATTTCCACCGGGCCAGAACCGGGACCAAATACCGGGCCCAGTTCACCTGTGGCCAAATAGGCTTCGGTCGGGTGCATGAGACTTCCCCGCAAGAGGCTGGCGCGAGACAATTCCAGGTCCCCAACCTGTGACAAGTCCTGGGTGGTCGCGTATTCAGCGGGGCCACCGCGACCGTTCTCCCGGTCCACGGGATCGGCCTTAGGTGTCAATACCGAGACTCCCCAAACCATCAGGGCCAAGCCGCAGACAGCCACGACCGGCAGTCCCCAGCGCGAGACGCTGAACCGGGGGCGGTTCTTGCTTGTGGGGATCTGTTCTGGAGTGTTCAGGGGGGCACTCATTCTTTCGGTCTTTGGTTCGACGCGGGGGAGCATCATTCTACCCGCCCAAAAATGATACAGATAGCGGTGCTCAGGCAAGGGCTAATTGGTGTGATATTGTGAGATGTCACTGTCGCCCGACCCCAGCTCCGTGGTATCATGATCAAGACCATGACGTGAAATATTGCGGTTTGCCCGATGGCTGAACTATTTTTTGATAGTTCATTATCCAATTCGGGGCATTCCGATTCTTTTCGGAGGTATAACGTTGTCTGGACCGACCTGTTGCAACTCACGTGCCGGATTCTTGCTTTTAGTCCTGCCAACGGTCCTGATGGCCCTTGTGGTTCCCGCTTGGGGGCAGGGCTCCTGGTACGATCCGGCCGGCGTGGCGGACGACTTTTTTGGCTACGCGATGACCGAATTGGAAGATATCAACGGTGACGACGCCGACGAGTTCCTCGTTGGTATAGCAGGCAAGGATCTGACCTTCGAAGCGGGCCAGGTCTATTTGTGGTTTGGCGGCGCCTCGGTGTTGCGGGCACCGGATCGAATCTGGAACGGCACTTCTCCCGAGATGTTCGGCGCCGCGCTGGCCAACATCGGCGACGTCAACAGTGACGGCAAGGCGGACTGGGCCGTAGGGGCCCCTGAATCCAACGCCGGCGGCACGGGCAGTGGCCGGGTCTGCATCTTTTATGGGGGCGCCGATCCTTCGACTACGCCGGATCGAGTGATCACTGGCGCCACCGGTGGCCACAAATTTGGCTACTCCATTTCCGCGGCTGGCGACTTTGACGGAGATGGCCACGACGATTTTATCGTAGGGGCGCCCATGGCCAATATCGGCCGTGGATTCACCGGTGCAGCCTACGTGATCTACGGCGGACCTGGGGGGCCGAGCACCGACCTGGCGGACGCCACGGCATTCAGTGGCGAAATTGCCGAAGACCGGTTCGGCTGGTCCGTTTCCGATGCGGGCAATTTTCTGGGTGGCAATGAAGACTGTGTCGCCGTAGGGGCACCCTTGGCCAATACCCACGGCGGCACCGATGCCGGAGCCGTCTACGTCTTTGAAGGCAAAACCCTAGGCGCTGCGCCCGACACCACCATCGATTTTGTGACCGGTATTGGCACGACGTCTGAACCGTTCAGCCAGTTCGGTTTTTCGGTCCGCGGCGTGGGCCGGTTGGACAATGACGGCTATGACGATTTGGCGGTGGGCGCACCGTACAGCAATGCGGCGGGGACTGCGGCCGGACGCGTGGAAATCTTTTACGGCGACCCCAACCCTTCGGTGAATGCCGCTCGCGCCATCAATGGCCAGACCGCTACCGACAACTGTGGCTTCTCTCTGGATCGGGCCGGTGACATCGCAGGTTCGGGTGCGGACGACGTCCTGATCGGGGCCCCATTCCGCAACACCCCCGCCACGGACTCGGGCAAGGCGTACATTTATGAAGGCGGGTCGAGCGCCACGTCGGCCAGCAGCCTGAACCTGCTTTCCAGCGGGGCATCCAGCCCATCCGGCGAAAATTTTGGTTGGGCTGTGGCTTCAGCCGGTGATTTTGACGGCGATGGCCTGCCCGACTACGCCGTGTCGGCGCCCATTGGCCGCAATGCCGAAACCAATGCCGCTTCGGGCGTGGTGACCCTCTTTCACAGTTCTGCTGGCCCGGTCGCTGCGCTTGTCAACGATTGGCAGACCCAGTGGACCGCTGAAAACCAAGTGGACCTGGCCTTCAGTTTCTCGTTGCCTGCCGACCGTTTTGTGGACCTTCAGTTGACCCGTCAGCTGCACGACGAGGCGGGAATGTTGCGGGCCGAAGAATTGATCTGGTCGGGACCGGCGGTGCTGGAGGACAACGGATCATCCGCGACGATGATGCGCCAAGGCCGAGGGTTTGGCTACCGGGACAACCCGGTTGCGGCGGTGGAAACTGGCCTGGAAATCCGCTACGGCCTGGTTGCAATGACCGACAACGGTGAATACCTGCGCTTGGTAAATATGGCAGGCCCGGGTGCTCCGCCGCTGGCGATACCGGTGGTTCTGGCCATGGCACCAGTCTGGCCCAACCCGGCCAACCCGGCGGTGTCGATACGGTTCCGTGCCGCCAGCAATGAGGTGGCTTTGGTGCAGGTGCTTGATGTGCGTGGCCGCATCGTGCGCGAATTGCACCAGGCGGCAGGCCTGGGCGATTGGCAGAACATCATTTGGAATGGGTTGACCGACGATGGGCGTGCCGCGGCTTCGGGCGTCTATCTGATTCGCCTGGCATCCGGCGGAGAATTGCGCACCCAGCGCGTGGTCCTGGCACGATGAACCTGGATCGGGTCGAACTTCACACCCACTTGGAAGGATCAGTCACCCCGGGGCGGCTGATCCTTCTTTCCGAAAAACATGGCCAACCGCAATTGCCGGCAGCCTGCCTGAGCTCCGACGGCAAGACCTTCGCCTTTGAGGGCTTTGGCGGCTTTCTGGATTTGTATAAAACCGCCACGACCGTGATGCGTGACCCCTCCGATTTTCACGCCATGGCTTTGGACCTGGGCCAGCAGTTGGCTGACGACAGGGTCGGTTATGCCGAAGTCTCTGTCTCGTACGGCGTGCTTCTTTTGCGAGGGTTGGACCCATTGCCGGTGCAATCGGCGTTGCACGAAGCAGCTGCCGAGGTGCACGAAAATCTGGGCGTCAAGATGCGCTGGTTGCCCGACGCGGTGCGCCAGATGGACAAAAAGTGGGCTTGGCGGGCCTGGGAAAAAGCGGGCACGGCCGGGCGTGGTCTGGGTGTGGTCGGCTTTGGCCTGGGTGGTGATGAGGCGGCTGGCCCGGCGCGAAAATTTGCGAGCCTCTTTGCCGAAGTGAAGGCCGAAGGATTGGGCGTTTCGATTCACGCCGGCGAACTGGCTGCCATGGGCCCCCGAGCGCGGGCCTCGGTGCGCGAGGCGATCGAAGAATGCGGCGCTGATCGCATCGGCCATGGTTTGGCCGCAGCCACGGATCCGCTGTTGCTGGCGACGCTGGCGGCGCGCAACGTTTTTGTGGAGTTGTGCCCAGGGTCAAACCTGTTGACTGGTGGCGTGAAAACCTACGCTGATTTCCCCCTGCAGGCCTTTCTGGAAGCCGGTGTTCCGTGCGCCTTGAATACCGATGACCGCACCATGTTTGATCTCACTCTGGACCGCCAGTACGAACAGGCCCACGATTTGCTGGGCCTGACAAAGAGTGCGGCTGCGGCCATGCAAGAGGCCGCAGCCGCGGCTGCTTTTGATAAGGTTGTCTGAGAGCCAACTACGGGCTGCTCCTATTGGCGAAGACTCAAGCGAAAATCAATCGCCGTCCACCATCCCCTGCAAACGCTCGATCTCCGGCTGAATCATTTCATCATCGAAGCGTGGAAACAGAATCTCGGGTTTACCCAAGGGGCGACCAGTAGGAATATTCTGCTGGCCTTCAGCCCACCCGCCTTGCCACAGGTCTGTCTCCATGCCCAACCACGACCACAGTTTCTCCATGCCAAAGGGCACAACCGGGGCGAGCATCAGACACAACTGGCGCAGGATCTGAATGATCACACCCAGGCTTTGGCCACACCGCTCCAGGTCCGTTTTGCGGCTCTTGAACGGCGCCGATTCGTCGAAGTACCGGTTGCCGACCTGACCGGCGTGGAAAGCTGTTTCCAGAGCGGCCTTGATTTCAAATTTCGCCAAATGCCCCGACCACTTTTCCAGATCGGCAGCGACTTCCGCCAGGGCGTCGCGGTCCAGATCTGTCAGATTTTCTTCCGACCACTCGGGCACTTGCCCATCGAAATATTTGTGGATGAAAGTGAATACGCGGTTGATCAGGTTGCCAAAATTATTGCCCAGTTCGTTGTTGTTGCGAGCCTGGAATCCCTCCCAGGTGAAGTTCATGTCGCGGGTCTCGGGAAGGTTGCGGGCCAGGGTGTAGCGCAGCGGGTCGGCCTCGAATTTTTCCAGATATTCGGGCAGCCACACGGCAAAACCTTTGCTTGTCGACAACTTCTGGCCTTCCAGATTCAGGAACTCGTTGGCCGGCACATTGTCCGGCAATACGTAGTCTTCACTGTGGGCCATGATCACTGCGGGGAACATCATGGCGTGGAAAAAGATGTTGTCCTTGCCGATGAAATGGATCAGGCGGGTTTCGTCGTTCTGCCACCAGGTGCGCCACGCTTCGGCGTCGCCCTGAGCCTGGGCCCACTCGCGAGTGGCGCTGACATAGCCGATGGGCGCATCGAACCACACGTAGAAAACCTTGCCTTCGTGATCGTCCAAGGGCACCGGCACACCCCAGGCCAGGTCGCGAGTCACGGCGCGGTCTTGCAACCCGGCGTCAAAATAGCCCCGGCAATACTGCTTCACGTTGTCTTTCCACTCGGGATGGCTGTCGATAAAAGCGCTCAGTTTGTCCTGCCAATCACCCATGGGCAAAAACCAGTGGGTGGTTGGGCGCAATTCGAGAGCACTGTTGTCCAGCACGCTGCGCGGGTTGAGCAATTCGGTCGGATTGTAGGTGGCGGTGCAGTTTTCGCACTCGTCGCCGCGGGCGTTTTCATCGCCGCAAACGGGGCAGGTTCCCTCGATGTAACGGTCAGCCAGAAAGCGTTCCTGGCTCGGGCTGTAGAACTGATCTGTGGTCTTTTGCTTGAACAGGCCCTGAGCGTGCATGTCGGCAAAAAACGCTTGGCTGGTTTCGGTGTGGATCTCGCGGCTGGTCTGGCTGAAGTTGTCGAAACTCATGCCAAAATCCTGAAAGCTTTTGCTGATCGAGGCGTAGTTGCGATCGACCAGTTCTTTGGGCGTGATGCCCAGCTTCTCAGCCGTCAAAGTGATGGGCACTCCATATTCATCGGACCCGCAGATATAGAGCACCTCTTCGCCGATCATCCGCAAATACCGCACGTAAATATCGGCTGGCAAATACGCTCCCGCCAAATGTCCCAGATGAATTTCCCCATTGGCATAAGGCAAAGCGCTGGTCACCAATGTCCGTTTGAATTTGCCGTCACTCACAATCCCGCCTCACAAGACTAAGCCCAGTCGATTCCAGAATTTGAAGAATCTGTCTTCATCATGTGCAGCGGTGTCGCGGGGGAGTCACGCAGGTCTCGCAGCCAGGATGGCGAAGAGACCGAAGTGCCGAGTCGTCTGGCCACAGGACGTGGCCAGACGACGCCCCCCGGGGCACCGCTGCACATGATGAAGACAAAGACTAAAAGAATCTAAATCAACTGGTCCGAAGGGGGCAAGGCGGTTTTCCCGTAAACATGGGTGTCCAGCCAGACATCGCAGTCGACTCCGGTGACCTTGAGGATGGTTTCGAGCAGAAACTCGCGGGTCAGCCCCCCGCGGTCACGGTCGGTATAGAGTTGGCGCATGACCTCATCCAAGGGCCGGATCGAGCCCGTGGCGCGGGCCAGCATTTCATCCAGGGCCATGCAGGCGTTGGCGCCGCCGGCGTACCCAAAGCGGACCTGTTCGGCATTGGCCATGACTTCGGAGGCGGCTTCGGCGACAGACATCCGGCCCAGCAGCGCGTTGTTGGCGTAGTCGCGCTCCAGGCGGGCTGCCAGAACACCGCGGGCGTGTTCGGGCGACCAGATGCCTGCAGTGACGAGCATGCGTGAGGCGTACCAGGACGTGGCCCCTTCGGTGAACCACAGCATTTGCGGGTCCGTTTGGGGGATGGCCTCGCCCAACCAGCCGTGGAACATTTCGTGGGCGATGACGCTGGCGGCTTGTTCTTCGAGCATGCCCCAGGTTGTTTCGGGGTCCAGCATCACCAATACCGAACTGCCGGTGTGCACGCCGTAGACATCAAACCCCTGTTCGGATGTCACTTCATTGGCTGCCATCAGCACGGTGATCTGGTCGGTGGGGGAATTGCCGAAAAAGCCCATTTCAGTGCGGGCAATGCGCCGCACCAATTCCAGGGCCGCCTCGTCGGCGAAGAGCCAGGTGCGGTCGGTGGCGTATTGAATCACCGTGTCGCGGGCCCGGCTTTCCAGGGAGCGGATATTGCCGCATATGATCAGCGAATTGTTGAGATCTGCCATGTCCCGTGGGTGGTATAGCAGATTGGACGGCACCGAGGCCGCCGTTTCCAGAGGGTTGGCGGGCTGGGAAACAGGGCCCAGGTCGGTGCCTGGTTTGAATCCCTGTCCGAGGCCGAGGCTGGCGTCGGAGCTACGACTGGCCAATTGGCGCCGACGTTCGGTGGCCAAGTCTCGCCCCTTGACCAACGCGGGCCAGGGCACGAGAACTGGCAAACCCGAGGGATTGTGCATCGAAACGGTGATGTCCTGCACGGCCATGCCTACGGGCTCCAGAAATATCTCAAATCCGGCGGCGCGCAGGCCTCCGGAGACCGGCGTGGAAATGTGCCGCCGGATGTCTTCTTCGCTGCCCTGCACCCTGGCCAGGTCGATCCGGTAGATGAATCCGGCGCGTTCAACCTGCTGGGTCGCCAAGCGCCAGCCATATTCCGTTTCTTCCACGGCCAGGGCCATGCCCATTTGGCCGTTGGCATTCAGGGCCCTGCCCGATGGAGCGTGGGGGCGGACGCCGTTGCCGTTGTCGCCAAAAATGCCCGGTGGAAATTCAAGGTCCAGGTATTCCGGCAGGTGGCCTTCGGCAATCATGGTGATGGTCAGGGTGCCGTGTTCCGCTTCACTCAAGTCGATGTCGTAAGTAAGGTTAACCGGTTCAATGGGCCCCGGTTGGAGCGCGATGTAAACGGCCGCCAGCAGGGCTGCCAATCCGGTCAGCCGGATTTCTCGCCAGTGGGAGAAATGCCACAAGCGGCCAAACCAGGTGAGCTCCGGTTCGAACACACCACCGCGCTTGTTCTTGTATTGCTCCAGTGCGGATTGCGGCTTCTTGAGCATGCGGGATCTTTCTCTGCACGGTGATTCGGCTGCCAGGATTCCCTGTCGTTCCTCAGGGCTCCTCGTTGTTCCCAGTGGGGGCTTACCCGAAAAAACCAAGCAACCGCCATGCCGGGCAAATTTTGACTGATTCTTGACGAATCCGCTTGGTCGACTATCTTGGAGCCGCTGGCGAAGTCAACAGGTTTCGCATATGTGTATACCCTGTTGAAATACTCCGTTCTTGGAGCCGGATCAGTGGTGGGCCAGAGCAAAAGGAATGTGCGCCGTGGAAAAGTTTATCCTCTTTATCGTTCTCTACTTCATAGTGGTGAACTTTGTCTTGCCCCGCTTCGGCATCAAGCCTGGCTGAGGCCCCACGGAATGCTCGATCGGTGATCGAGACGACAAAGCGAAGTCCGACAACGAGAAAACTGACAGCTAGACTGTCAAGGAGACCGCCTCATGCCTCTGTTCGAATTCCAATGCCGCAAATGTGGCCACCAATTCGAAGAATTGTTGTCTGCAGCTGAAGTCGAAGGCGGCAAGGTGAAGTGCCCGGCCTGCAAGTCCAAGCGCGTTGAGCGAGAGTTCTCCGCATTCGCCACTGGTTCGGAAGGTTCAGGAGGCTCTGGTGGCCTCGCCGGCGGCGGCGGCGGGTGCGGCAGCGGTGGCTTCACCTGAGGTTAGCCCCGTGGTCCGGCGGTTCGCCGGCAAGTAAGATCCCGAGAAACTCCTGAGAAATATTTGATATTTTGAGACACTGACGTTGAAATTGTTATAGTTCATGTGCTATAATAGTTCCAATGAACAATCAACGGGTGCCAAACGGCGCCCGTGTTCTCTGAGACGCGCAACCCGCCATCGAGCGGCATATTCAGGAGACGATCGGGTATGATGAATATCTCAAAAGCCATTCTTTTGACGGGACTGATGGTCCTGATGGCCGGCGTTGCCATTGCAGAGCCGGAATTGTCGGGCCCCAACGCCCTGGGCCTGTATTTTGACGGGGAAGCAGCCACCAGCGACCTCACCCTGGCCGAGCCGACCACAATTCAGGTGCACTTGCTCTTTACGGACCCGACCATTGCGTTTATCACGGGCTGGGAGGCCAAAGTCACCATCTCCACCGGTGCTGCCGTGACAGGTATTTCGTTGCCCCTGGGCACCACAACGGTCAAAGATGGCCCGAGTGAGTGGTCCACGACGATGTCTTCGCCCATGCCGTGCAACGCCTTGACCAAATTGGCGGTTTTCTCAGTGGCGTCCGCAGCGGAACAAAACACGTTCCTGTATCTGGGCAACGTGGATGACCCCTCGATCGTCAGTTCTTTGCCGGCTGTGCAACTGCAGGACGGCAGTTGGAGCGCGGTGCCGGTTTCTTCGGGAGACCCGACCATTCCAGTGGCCACCATCAATTCGTCGACTCCCAACGACAATACCAGCTGGGGTAATCTGAAAAGCTTGTATCGCTGATTTTCCAAGTCTGACCAGGACTGCGAGCGCCCTTCGGTTGAAGGGCGCTTTTTTGTGCCCGGATGGGTGAGTGGCTGATGAAAATCCGCCGAATTGACACTCTGCCTCAGTGTTTCTATTCTCAAGAGGTACTTTGCTCACCCTGAAACCGATTGAGAATCGACATGAACACTCGCCCTTTGTTCGGTCCTTTGCTGACTCTGGCCCTGGTGGTCGTCGTCGCCTGTTCCAACGACAATCCCGCTGCCCCAGGTGGTGGGGGCGATGTGGTGCCTACTGATCTGGTCTCAATACCGGCCGGCTCATTTACCATGGGCAGCCCTCTGAACGAGCCGGGACGAGCCGAAAACGAAAACGCCCACCGGGTCACACTGACCCACGAGTTCTGGATGAAATCCCACGAAGTGACCAATGAGGAATACCGGCAAGCGGCCAACTGGGCGATGGCCGAGGGGTTGATCGAAATCACCGGTGATGAGATCAAGGTCCTGCGGGATGTGGGCAACGGAAAAAATTTCTTCCTCTCACTGACCGCCAGCGGCAGCGAGTTGGACTACGACGCCGAGGGCGATTCGTTGATCATTTACGACGTGGGCTTTGGTCTCAACCCCGACCACCCGATCAAATACCTCACCTGGTGGGGTGCGGCGGCCTACTGCAATTGGCGCAGCATCCGCGAGGGGCGCGAGCCGGCTTACGATCAGACCACCTGGGCGGTTGATCTCTACGGGGCAACCGGATACCGCCTGCCCACCGAAGCCGAATGGGAATACGCCGCCCGCGGTGGCAACGAAACGGCTTTTGGCGGTAGCCAGATCATGGAAATCGGTTGTGAGGTTGATAGCCTGCAGTATCAGGGGTGGTATTGCTTCAACGCCGAGGAGTGGTCCAATTCGGTGGGCACCAAGGCTCCCAATGCTTACGGCCTGTATGACATGCACGGCAATGTGTGGGAGTTTTGCAACGACTGGTATGGCGAATTCTATTACACGGCCAGTCCGGACACCAATCCCGCCGGACCGCCGGCAGGCCCCTGGTTGCGCAGTGCTCGGGGTGGTTCCTGGGGCTGGGGTGCGAAATACGCCCGCGCGGCTTCTCGTGGGGCGCACTTTTTGGGCATGGTCTCGCCGCGGGAAAGCGTCCGCCCGGTGCTTGTGCATCCTTAGGGGTTGCTTTCATCTGGTTGAGCCCCGCTTGGCGTGGGGAGCGCACGGCCCTCATTTTTTCGGACAGCGCCGGACGCGTTCCCGCGCCCGGTCTCCCAGTTGTGTGCCCGCATACATGACGAACCCAGCAAGCAGCAGGCCGCCGAAGACATCCACCACGTAGTGGTAGCGGTTGTAGACTGTCGACATGCAGAGCAAGACAAAGATCGTGGTCATCCACCAGCGGTGGCGTGGAAAGTGCACCCAGGTGTGCCACCAGGGAATCATCGATGCGGCCACATGGCTCGAGGGGAAGGCTGCTCCCAGGAGGGCGCCGTTGTTGTGGATGTAGTGCATCAGGTCCGTGAAAATCCATCCGCCGACATCGATGAAGCCCATCTTGAAATACTTGGGGCCCCAGGCCGGGAACAACGTGTACATGGTGTAGCAGATGAGCATCGTGACGCTCAGGTCGCGCACAAAGTCGCGCACGGCGTCCCACTTGTTTTCCGGGGCAATGCCGCGGGCCAGGAAAACCAAGGCGATGTAACTGGCGGCCAGGAAGTAGTAGGTGAAGTAGGCAAACTCCATGATCTCGTGGAACCAGGGCCAGGGCCACACCTGCGACCAGACGATGCTTGGCTGGCAGCCGAAAATGCGCTCTTCGAGTTGGATCAGGGCGGGATCAATGCTGTTTTCAAAGTCGAAAAAGACCAGCCCCAGATGTTCCATTTCCGGATAGAACAGAATAAAAAGCACGGGCAAATAGATTTCGGCCAGCAAGCGCACGACAAAGCGTTTGCTGCAGCGCATCACCGGCACCAGGAACCAGATGGCAGTGGCCAGGAGCCCATGCTCCAAAGCGTTGAGCCAAGGCGAAGGAAACACCCCTGGTTTGAGCACGGGATAAAACGCGCTCAGGATCAGGTAGACCACAACGAGGCGGTCAAAATTCATGCGGCGCAGGGACAATTCAGCAAGCTGCCGTCGGGTGATCAAAGCCAACCTTGCTTTCGGTAAAACTCCAGGGTTTCGGCAAATCCGGTGGCTGCCGTGCGCCGAGCCATGAAGCCGGTGTCGCGGGTGAGGCGGCTGCCGTCGCATACCCAGCCGTCGGTGTCGATGTCGCGCATGCGGTCGGGGTTGAGCAAGAGAGAGGCCTCGTTGCCCAGCAGACCCGTCAGGCTGGCGGCGACGCGCAAGGCGCCGAGGGGGACGGCGATGCGTCGCACCGTGCGGCCCGCTGCCGTGCCCAGTGCCGCCTGCATCTCATCCCAATCATAGCCCACCTGGCGGTCAGAAACGAAGTAGACTCCGGCCACTTCCCTATTTTCAAGCAGCATCACGGTGGCCCGGGCCGCATCGCGGCCATCGACCAGACTCAGTCCGGACATGCGGGTGCCCAGACGCACGGTCCAACCG
>JADGEP010000082.1 GCA_016744275.1 Candidatus Krumholzibacteriia bacterium
ATGATGCGGTGGCCAAAGCGGTGCAGATAGGTATCCAGCAGATCGAATTGGTCAGAAGCGTAGAGTTCAGAGCGATAGTCAATGCCCCAGAACCGTTCCAGGTAGCGCAATTTGACCACCTCAAAGGGCACGCCGTTGCCGTCTTCATCCCGCAGGCTCATTCGGGCGGGGTCGACGCCGCCGGGCGGGATCACCACCAGGCGTTCGACAACTTCGGTGCGCTGCTGAGGCAAAGGGTTGGCCACGCAGAGCACGGCTTGTCGGTCGTCTTCTTCCTGCTTGGCAAAATTGGGCGCCCAGCGGTTGAGCAACCGCGCGGTCATCTGCTCACCGGATTGCCGCACGGCCGCAAAACGCGTTTCCATGTCGGCGGCCACCGAGTCGGTGCTGCAACCGCCGATGGAGTCGTGGGGGTGGTTGCGCAGCAGTTCGGTCCAGGCGACATCCAGCAACCCACTGGGCCACTCGGCTCCGTGCACTGCCCAGGCTGCTGCGTGCAAAGGTTCAACCACCCGGCAGAGCAGGTTCTGGCATTCTTCATTCGCCTGTTTGAGCGGCATCCGGGCTGACCAGATACCCGACAGGATCAAATGATCGCGCCCACCCAGCATTTCGCCGGCAACAACAGGCCGCTCTTTGTCGGGCACTTCGGCCCGGACAGCAGCCAGGTATTGGGCCAAGGTGGAGGGTGTGAAGGTTGTGTTGGGGAAGGCTTCGCGCAGGGCCGCCAACACGGTCCCCGTCTCGCGCTGAGGGCCCAGGTGGTCGCCGCCGTTGTTGATCAACGCGGGTTCGTGCCCGGGTCGGGTGGCCATCTTTTCGAACAGTTCGCGCATTTGCTGCACGGCGAGATCGGGGTCAATGGTGCGCTGGGTGTGGGCGTGCCACATCTCGGCCAGGCCCAGGCCCGCGGCGTTGTCGTAGCCGCCGCACTGGTTGACGGCCAACACTTCGCTGCCGTCGGGACCCTGCCAGCGGAAGAGCCAACCGGCCTCGTCGGCGCGGTTGTCCAGGCCGCGGGTGAAGACAAAATTGTCCAGGCCAGACAGTTGCAAAATCTGGGGCATCTGGGCGATGTGGCCGAAGCTGTCGGGCATGTAGCCCACGGCGTGGTGGCGGCCCAGAGGCGTGGTCAGGCGCCCCCGCAACAGGTTGCGCGCGGTGGCTTCGCCGCTGACGAGAAATTCATCGGGCAGGATGTACCACGGGCCCACCGTGAGCCGGCCTTCACGCACGAGGCGATTGACCCGGTCGCGGGATTCGGGCTTCGCCGCTAGATAGTCCTGCAGCACGGCGGTCTGGCCGTCGAGCAGGAAGTGGGGCACATCCGGGTCGTTGTCCAAGGCGTCCAATACCCGGTCGACCACTTCAACCAGATGAACCCGGAAGCGATTGAAGGGCAGGTACCATTCGCGGTCCCAATGGGTGTGGACCACGAGATGGGCAGCGCGTGGGGAAGTGGTCAAATCGGGCTCCTCAACTAAAGGCAGGCGGCGAGAATGTTGGCGACCGGCGCGGTGGCGCGGCCGATGACCGTATCGGCGGCCCCATAGTAGAGGTTCAAGACCGCTTTGTCTCCTGCGCCGGTTGTGGTCAGACCGGACGGGAAAACCACGTTGGGCACCTGGCCGCTCACTTCCCAGTCCAGGCGCGGTTCCAGAATGTTTTCGCGGGTGCGGCCCAGCACAACTGTGGGGTCATCGCGATCGAGCAATACGGCGCCGGCCTGGTAGATGTTGGCGCTCTGAAAATGCGTCGCCACACCGTGGTAGATGTGCAGCCATCCGGCTTCAGTTGCCAGCGGTGGTGGGCCCGAGCCGACCAGTTCATCCCAATAATGAGGCTGACCGCCAAAGACAGGTCCTTCATCACGCCAGTTGGTGAGGTCAGCTGAAGTGATCAGCCTGACACCGTTGCCGGTGGTGGGGCCACCAGTGGTGCGGGTGGTATTGGGGCGCTCGAGCATCGCAAAACGGCCGCCGATGAGTTGGGGAAACAAGACGCCATTGCGGGTATCGTAATCGCCGGTCAGGCCAACCAGGTGCAACCGGGAAAAATCGTCGGTCCGCCAAATGGCCAGACGGCAGCCACGATTCGTATCGAGGGCTGTCACGACGTACAGGTGCCCTTCGCAATAGGTGATGCGCGGATCGTAGTTGTGAAAAACCGTCAGTGAAGCGCCGTCGCGGGGATCAACCAGGTCGTCCAACCCCAGGAATTCCGCAGGCTGCGGCGCAAATTCAAAGGCCAGTCCGTCGCTGCTCGTGGCGGCCCAGGTCACGGTGCGGCGACCGCGGGTTTGCACGCGGCACAACAAAGTGGTGGTGCCGTCGAGCCGGATGGCGCCGGGATTAAAAACGCTGCTGACGTCGCGCAACGCAGGCGGCAAATCAGGCACGTCTTGCCGCGTGAGTAATGGTTTGGCCGGGGAGCGATTAAAAGACACGGTGGGCTCCAAAGTTTGAAGTCGAATATTGTCTAGTTTTTGCGCCGCAACAGCTTGCCTTGATCGTCAACGGTGACAGTCAATTTCGGTGTCGTCAAATTCACCTGAAAGTGATCCCGCCCGCCGGACATCTGCATGATCCAGTTGGTCGGCAATTCTGTGGTCTGCAACTCCGCCCCGGATTGAGGCCAGATGGGCAATCGGCCCGCGGTCAATCCCAGTTCGGACAGTTCGATCGCGAACTGGCCATGCTCCTCCTGCCACTGGCGCTGCAGGTAGTAGATTGGCATCAGCAGATTGGCCACCGTGATGTCGTTGTGTTCGGGGGCTTCCGCAAAAGTGCCGCCGTTGCTGTCCACAAACAGCACCTCACCCCACATCTCGGGGCAGTGCATGGCGATCAAACCCTGGGGCGACCACACCCAATTGTTTTCCGGCCACCACCTGAGTGCGCCATTGCACCCGCGAAAAGTTGACCCGCCAGATGTCGCCCGCCGCCGGTGGTGAGGGCCTTTCGGCGCCGCCTTTCATGGCGGCCCAGGGAATGGCGATTTCCACGGTCCAGCTTTCGTCCGTATCGCTCGGATCATTCAAGGTGCCGTTGATCTGCACCGCCGTCTGCAGGCCCGGGATATCCCAGGCGTCGATGGCTGGGGCCCCGTCGCGATACGGCTTGATGAGCATCAAATCCCAAACCGTATTGAGGGCGTTCACTTCCAGTTCGAAGTACAAGTGGTTGTCGCCGTCGGGGTCGATGAAGACTTCAAAGTCGTTGTCGTAGTATATGACGGCGTCGCGTTGGGTGAGCTTGCCCCAGACGTGCGGTTCCATCATCGTGGCCGCTACGTAAAAGTGCTCGGTGTCCCACATCATGCGGGCACGGGTGCGCAAACGGGGTTCGCGTTGCAGGGGGCCTTCGATGTCGGTGAAGGTCTCGGTCCAGGGGACATCCTGCCAGGCCGGATCGTCCAGGATACCATCGATTTGGGGGACAGACTCTGCAGGCAGGCAAATGTACTGGCGAGGTACAAGCGGGATCGCGGGCGCGTCGAAACCCATGGCGCGATCTATCGTAAATGATAAAAAAACAAAAAAGAAAAGCAACGATGCCGCATGATTGTTATGCAATTGTCCCAACCCCGTGAGTTTGTCTCTGGCGACGAGAGATCGATTCAATGGCATGATAGCACAATTTCTCGAACCTGAAAATGGTGATCGCGCGGCGATGTCCGTAGGGTAATTGATTGTGAAATTCGTTTTTATTTGTGATAGATATCCATATTTGATATGGTCGCTATCTGCCAGTCAATGCCAGTGGACGATTCGAACTCGCGATTGGCATGTGACATTTGATACTCTCACAATGAGAGTGAAATAGAAGCGGAGTTGACATGATGAACAAAAAAATGACTGCAATTTTGACCCTGCTTGTGATCATGACCAGTGCCCAGTGGGCTTTGGGGCAGTGCTCTATCTCCGGCTCGATCGTTGCGGCCACTTCGGCCGACCCTATGGATCCGGATTGGACTTACACGTTGACGATCGATTGGGATACGGGTAGCCAGCACGCCTTGAGCCACATGGACCTACTGCTCGACGCCAGCGGCGGGACCTGCACCTGCGCCGACTTCCATGATGCGCTTTCCTGGAGTGATCCCATTGGCTATTCCAATGGTGACCCATCTTGCACTGTAAATTACAACGGCAATTTGGAATGCAACGGCGACCCAAGTATTCCCGGTGTGGACAACATCCTCTTGAAGTTTGAACCGATTGAGGGTACGGGATGCGAGCCGGGTACCACCGGAACGACCACTTTCGTTTTCTATTCCGACTTGCCCCCGGCGCCGATCGATGAGGATATTCTCTCGTTGGTGGACAAATTTGCGGGCAACAGTTGCTTCGGAACTTTAAATGGAGATTTTCCAGCAATGAGTTGTGATCCGGTTGTGACCGATGACGTGGAGTGGGGCAATGTGAAGAGTTTGTACCGTTGAGTTTTCGAAACTCCGACCGCCAAAAAGGCGCCGCAATCTAGCGGTGCCTTTTTGCTGCTATCAATTTTTCTGAAAATCGATCAGTAGTCGAGTCCAGCCGCCTTGACTTTGTTGGCATCCGAGGCGCTGCAGGGCGTCACACCGTAGACCATGCGGCATTCGGGGCAGGCCGACTCAAAAGTCATCATGGAAAACGCGTGGTCGCAGTTGCTGCAGGTGATTTCCAGGGGCATGGGCATGGGCTGTCCGGCAAAGCCCATCATGCGGACCTTGTTGACCATGGTTTTGCCGTCGGTGGTGGGGCCGGTGCATCCGTCGTGCATGTCAAACTTCCTAATGTTCAGAGGGCCTGATGTCTAATTAGGATAAATATGTCCTGATATGGCGAAAATCGCAAGTGAGTCGCTCAACGAATCACCAATTCGTCAGCAAACACCCAGCAAGGCAAACCTTTACCGGGATGCCAGTCGGGGCAGACCGCTCGGTTGAGGGCCACGACCCGAACATAGCGCGCTTGGTGTTCGGTTGCGCTCACGGCAAATTCCCGGATCGCTTTCTGTTGTTCCTTATCCGAGAGATCGTGGTTCAGGGAGGCGAATTCGTGCCAGGATTGGCCATCATTCGACAACGAAAAATGGACCGCGGTGGGCAGAAAAATCCAGGCATTGGCATCCTGCAGAAAACGCACGGACAGATGACTCAAATCCTGGACTTGGCCCAGGTCGACAACCGCCTCAAGATTCACGCCCTCAAAGCCGGCCCATTGTTCGTCGCGAAACGAGGGGCCGCCGTGTTGCCCGTCGACCAACCAGCCAACATCTCCACCGGGATAGCGACTGCTGGCTGCATGAACCAGGGAGACTTCATGGCCCAGGCCGAGATGCGGATTCCATTCCACCAGGGCCGGCGCTCCGTAGGCTTGATCCCGGACAAACAATTGCGCCAAGTGCAAGACCGCAACCTGACCTCGCTGACCGTTTTGTGAGAGCTGCGGCGGCGCCACTTCGGCCTGGATGTCGACAACAAGCGGAGGCTGTTCGTCAGGCCATATGTCAGGGCGGTAGGCAGAAAAATCGCCGCGAGAAAACGCCCGACGCCGGATGACGAGATCGCTGGCGGCAAATTCTTCGCGCAGCCGTTCATCTATTTCGAATCGCAATTCGCGGTGGTTCTGTTTCCCATCATAGGCGGTCCTGATGGTCACCGGACGAGCGGCGGCGCCCGGTACCCATTTCAGGTGGTCCCAGACTGGTGCGTGCTCTTCCAAGCGCCCCAAAAACTCAGGAAATCCGCCCTTGCGGGAACCTGTCCACAAAGCTTCAGCCATGGCCGCCAATCGCGGAGCGAGCATCCGGGGCACCCGTTCGGGCGGGATGTATTCCGTCCACAGATTCATTTCGCCACCCAGGATGTGGCCAGCTTCTTCGGCACTCAGCTCTGCAGGGACGGGGTCAAAGCCGTACACCTGCTGCACGTCCAATACGCCGGGGTCGTAGTCGAAATAGGCGTGGCTGGTAGGCGAGGCTATGGCATCATGGCCGGCCCGCGCCGCGGCGATGGCCCCTTCGGTGCCGCGCCAACTTTGGATGGTCGCGCCGCCGGATTTCTCCACCAGGCCGCCCTCCAAAATCTCATCCCAGCCAATAATCTTGCGCCCACGAGCCGTCAGGTATTTTTCCATGCGGCCGATGAACCAGCTCTGCAATTCGGCCTCGGTGGCCAACCCTTCCTGCCTCATGCGGGCCTGACAACGCTCGCATTTTTGCCACCTGTCTTTGGGTGCTTCGTCGCCGCCAAGGTGGATGTACGGGCTCGGAAAAAGGGTGATCACATGATCCAGCACGGTTTCCAAAAAGGCGAATACGGCGTCGTTGCCGGCGCAAAAAATGTCCGAATGAATGCCCCACTGCGTCTCCACTGCAAAGGGGCCTCCGGTGCACGACAATTCGGGGTAGGCGGTCAGCACGGCCACCGTATGGCCCGGCATTTCGATCTCGGGTACCACTTCGATGTGCCGTTCCGCCGCGTACGCGACGATTTCCCGCACCTCGGCGGCGGTGTAAAATCCACCGGTGCGCTGTCCGGTCAAATCCGTGCGCCAGGCCGAGGTGTCGGTCAGTCCGGGCAGCCCGGGAACTTCCAGGCGCCAGCCTTGATCTTCGGTCAAGTGCCAGTGCAGGACATTGAATTTGTGCAGGGCCAGGGCGTCGAGCACCTCTTTGATCACCGGCAAAGGCATATAGTGACGGCCGCAATCCAGGAGCATGCCGCGCCAACCAAATCGGGGGCTGTCCAGGACCTGGCCACAGGGCAGGGTGGTATCGTGCAGCCCCAGTTGTACGAGGCTCATCAGACCGCGAAAAACGCCTGCCTCGGTGCCGGCGGAAAGCACCACGCCGGCAAAACCCATTTCCAGGCGGTATGCTTCATCCTGCAAAGCCTGGTCTTGCAGGAGCCGCAGGCCGCCGGGAGGTGTGGCGGCAGAATCCCGCAACTCCAGTTCATGCGGCAACACTGGCGCCAACCAGCGGGCGGCCAGGGATGCCGTTGCGGTCCAGGCGCTGTCGCCTACGGCCACCACGTGCCGGATTGAGCCAATTTCGAGGGTGCCGGCCGCAGGCCGCCACTGTTGGGGGGCGGGGATGATGGGCAATGAGGCGGCAGCGGCCATGGCACTTGCTCCGAGGAAGAGGCTCAGAAGTCCGGCGATAAGGGCAATATTTTTCATGCCTGAATCATCCTCAGACTTTGCCTTGCTGTAAACCCCCGTTATCCTTGGATCATGAAAAAAACAACGGGACTATCAGTCAAGCAGGCGAACCTGCTGCTCCTGCTGGCGTCGGCCATTTGGGGATTCGCTTTTGTCGCCCAGCGACTCGGCATGCGCCATGTCGGGCCGCTGACCTTCAATGGCATCCGGTTTGCCATCGGTGCGGTGGCGCTGATGCCGTTTTTGGTTTGGGGTTTGCCTGGGCGGCCGCGGTCCACTCGCAAAGTTTCTCTGGGCCGCGTCGTGCGTGGGGGCTTGCTGGCTGGTGTCGTTCTGATGGTGGCGGCAACGCTCCAGCAATACGGAGTGGTCTTCACCACCGCCGGCAAGGCCGGATTCATCACCAGCCTGTATGTGGTCTTTGTTCCAGTGTTGGGGTTGTTGGTGGGCCAAAAAACTGGCCGCTTTGTCTGGTTCGGCGTGATCCTCAGTGCCGTTGGCCTCTATCTGCTCAGCGCCAAGGGGCTGGTGGGCATCGAACTGGGCGATGGGCTGGTGCTCATCGGGGCCATGTTCTGGGCGGTGCACATGCTGGTCATCGGGCGCCTGGCCGTCGATACGCCTGCCATCGAATTGGCGGTGGGGCAATTTTTGGTCGTCGCGATCTTGAGCTCAGTGGGGGCCTTGATTTTCGAAACCGCAACCTGGTCGGGCATTCGCGCGGCCCTGGTGCCCATTCTGTATGCGGGGCTGCTTTCGGTCGCCGTGGCCTACACGCTTCAGGTGTTGGGCCAGACGCGCGCCCATCCGGCCCACGCGGCCATCATCTTGAGTATGGAGTCGGTTTTTGCCGCCGTTGGTGGCTGGATCGTACTCTCCGAAGGGCTCAGTCCCAAGGCGTTGGTGGGCTGTGCGCTGATGCTCGGTGGCGTTCTATTGGCTCAATTCCAGCCCAATTCCAAGCTTCAGGATTGATAGGGTTTTCTTTGGTGGTTGAGCCAAGTCCAACCAATATGCTATAATTAGCGATGTAAACGGGACCAAGCACGGTATTTGGTCCTTTTTTACAGCCCGTTTGTCTCGCCCGGATAAATGGTCAGATTTGATGCGTCCGCGACGATACTTCGAATTCAATCTTGCTCGGTTTGGGCACGTTGTGACCTTCACTGCGGCCGTCTGCCTGCTGCTGGCCCCTTCGCTGTGGGCATCGGACACATCTGACCTGGATCTTGATTCCGCCCACGCCCCCTATTTGGTCGAAATCCTCTATCAGAACAACTACGAGCGAGGCAAGCTTCCGACCACCGGGTACCTGATGGCTGAGCTGGATGGCGACGGCAACCCCGAACTGGTCTCGGCCCACGACATGCGCCTCCTGGGATGGGATTACGAAGACTCCTACGTCAAACCGCGTTTCCAAATCAATTTCGAACCCGGTTGGCGTCCATACCGCAGCGCCAACATTCCCCTCGGCGTCATCAGCGATCTGAACGACGACCACATTTCCGAAGCCTACCTCACTCTCAAGGCGGATAGTGGCAATGGGTGGCGCCTCATCTCCATCGATTTTGCCACGAATGATATTGTCCTGGATGTCCCTTTGCCGCTGGGCGAAGACCGACGCCCGGATGGTGTTTGGGACGGGAACTACACCGCCATTGGCATGCTGGAGGACACCGATGGGTCAGGACGGCCGGGTGTGGTTCTGATGTGTATTGCGGCCTACGATGCTAATCCTCGCGGCCTGCTGGTGATCGACCCTCTCACGGGAGAGACCATTTGGCGTTGGGTCTGTGGTCCGAATCCAGACAACCAGCACTCGGAAGTGGTGGACCTCGATGGTGACGGCGTCTCGGAAATTGTGCTCTTTGGCACCTCGCCGGGCAACCTGGGTGGAGACCTGATCAATGGCACCAGCGACGATCACAGCTACCTGTTTGTGATCAACGCTCTTGGCCAAGTAGTTTGGCAGCACGAATTGGGCGGCACTTTTTATCATGGTTCGGCGGTGGTGGTCGACGTCAACGGTGACGCGGTGCCGGAGATTGTCACCTACACCAAGATCAACCAAACCGGCCAAGTCAACAAATTGACGATTTGGGATTACCAGAAGCGCCGCCAGATCGTGTCCCAACGGCAGGAAGCTGCTTTTGAGGGGTTGGCGGTCCTGCCCGGCCCGTACCCGGGTTCAAGTTGGCTGGTGGCGGGGTCCAATGCGGGTTTCATCACCCGCTATCTTTTTGCGGAGGGCCGCTTGACCCGAGAGCGGCGGCGCCTCGTTCCCGATCGAGTCTGTCGTGTCGTCGGTGCGCTCGACATTCTGCCCGAACCGGGAGCCGAGCTGATTGCCAACTTCGGTGTCGGCCAAGGCCTGGTGGTCATGGACGGTGAATTCAACCCGCTGGCGGTCTACCGCAACGAGAACATTGGCGGTTCGCATGCTCCCGTGCTTTGGCGGCGGTCTTACGATAAGACGACCCTGGTTGTTGGCGACGACAAGTCGCAATTCCATTTGGAATTCGTGGGCAGACCGTTTTTGGTGCCTACGGCCGCCAAGGTGGCAGCCGCTGGATTACTGGCTCTCTTGCTCTTGGGCGCCGCCTACCGCCTCGGCTTGGCCAAAGCCGGCAAGCGCCGGGCTCCATCTGCGCCTGAGCCTGGCCTGCCGGCCATCACGGACCGTGAAGTTCTGTACCGCATGTGGCGCCAATTGGATGATGTGAAACATGAAAAGTTTCTCGAAGCCAACCGTGGGCTGCGCCGCTTGGTATGGTTGCTGGATGCCTACGCGACCGATCTTGGGGCTTCCCATAAACTGGGCGTGCGCATTGGGCAACTGATGGAAGATTTCACCGACTCGGTGAAACCGCGTCTGCTGGAAATCCTGCATCTGGCCCGGACGGAAAGCTTCGAGTTGGAGGCGGTGCGCGAAACGACCATCGCCCTGGAAAATCTGGGCCGCAATCTGGAATCTCTCGATGTGGAAAATCTGACCCGCGATTTGGTGCGCGAGCGCGGCGAGCAGATGAACGCCGAACTGACGAGGGTTGAAAGCGGCTTCCTGCATTTGTGGCGGGCATTGCGCCTCTATTTTACAACCGATCCGGTGCGCATGCTGCAAGGCATGCTGCTGGTGCGCGAAGTGGAGTTCCAGCGGGCGGGCATCAAAACTGTGGTCCTGGGGGCCGATATCACCGACCCCAACTGCCTGATCGATAGCAGCAGCCTGCGCTTCATCCTGGACAATCTGGTGGACAACGGGTTCCGCGCCATGGCCGACGCTTCTGAAAAAGTGCTACGGGTGGAAATTGAACGACGATCCGTGGAATTGGTGATACGTATCTCCGATACGGGCAAAGGCATTGCGGCCGAGGCCCAAAGCGATATCTTTAATGGACGCACCAGCGACCGGGCTGGCGGCGGCGCGGGATTGTACCGCTCCCAGGAAATCCTGCAAAAATGGCGGGGCGAAATCATCCTGGCCCAGTCGGCACCTGGCCAGGGAACATCCTTCATTGTCAAACTTCGAGCCGCCAGCGAGGCTGCCGACGACGAGCAGTCAGTCAAGACGCTCTACGGCAAGAGCTGATCGCTTTTTCCCCGGGCCTGCAACTCTGGCCTGTTTGATTCCCACAGCACTCCCAATCGGATCACACCGCAAAATTTGACCGCTTTCGGGCGGCATTTTTTTCCAGCCCAAATTGGTTGGTGAGGCTGCCCCAAAGCGGAACAGATCCTGCAATCAGTTTCTCAGTGATACAAACCCGACCTGTTGGACACGAAACACCGCCACCGGATCTTGCGATGGGCGATCAGGGCAAGCCGGCGGCGAGGAGCAAGACATGGGATCTGAAGTGAACCGGGCGCGAGAAGACCATTTTGGCCGGATGCAGAGAGCGCTGGAAGAGGGCCTGAAGGCTATTGGGGCGGCACAAACACCGGATGAGGCAGATGCGGCGCGATTGCGGGCACAGGCGCGCATGGAAGAGCTGAATCAAATCTGGTCCGAACGATTTGGGCAGGAAAAAGTGGTCTAGAAGCCTATCGAAGCGACTCATGGCGGCCGTTGCTCCACTTGTGGAGTGGCGGTCGTTTTTTTGTCACAGGTGCCATGCAACCAATTGCCGACCTGGAGCGTCTACTCTACAACCACATTGAATATTCCGTCCCGCCCTGGAGGAAAATCCCATGAAGCGTCGCGTTGTTGTTGTCTCCGTATTGGTCCCTATTCTATTGGCTCTGGCCGTAGGGGCCGCTTTTTCTCGCGAATTTGAGCGTGAATTCACCTTCGATACCAACGATCTGAAGGTCGTGAACATGATCGGTGCCATCGAAGTCGTCGAAGCCCGCGGCGATGAATTCAAGATTCGCGTCACCGTGCGTGGCGAAGACGCCACCGAAGATTTTCTCGAATTTGCCGACTTCAATGATGATGGCGATGTGTTCGCGATCCGTTTCCCCATCAAGAAGCACGACAAATATGTCTATCCCGAATTGGGGCGCGGCAGCCGCACGACCATCCAGTTC
>JADGEP010000083.1 GCA_016744275.1 Candidatus Krumholzibacteriia bacterium
CGCGCGCACTGTCGGGCACAGCCGAGACCCCGGCCGCGCCGATAATCGGGTTGATCTTGTCTTTAACAATGAGGTTCAAGGCCTTTGCAAACAGCACACCCGCTGCGGTCGCCACGCAGAAACTGGCTGCTCCCAGCAGCGCGATCTTGACCGACGCGGGCGTCAGGAAACGGCTCGCATCGGTCGAGGCGCCGACACACAGGCCCAAGAGTATTGTCACGATATCGATCATCGAATTACGCGCCGTTTTGGCCAAACGTTCGGTGACACCACTTTCCTTCAGCAGGTTGCCAAAGAAGAGAAAGCCCAGCAGCGAAATCGCACCCGGCGCAATGGACGCGCAAAGAATGAAGGCCACGATCGGGAAAAAGATGCGCAACCGCTTGCTGACCGGCGGCGAGGGTTTCATCCGGATCAGGCGCTCTTTACGGGTCGTCAGCAGTTTGATGATCGGCGGTTGGATAACCGGCACCAGGGCCATGTAGCTGTAGGCAGCCACGGCTATCGCACCCAAAAGGTGAGGCGCCAGCTGCCCGGCCAGGAAGATGGCAGTGGGGCCGTCAGCACCGCCGATAATACCAATTGCAGCCGCTTCCTGAGCCTCAAAGCCCAGCAGAAGCGAGCCCGCAAAAGTCAGAAAAATACCGGCCTGGGCCGCGGCGCCCAGCAGGATCAGGCGCGGATTGGCCAACATGGACGAAAAATCGGTCATGGCCCCAATGCCGAGGAAGATCAGTGATGGGTACCAGCCCTGGGTCACTCCGGAATACAAAATATTCAGGACACTACCGGTCTCGTAAATGCCGATGTTCATCCCGCTCGAAAGCGGAATGTTGCCCACCAGCACACCGAACCCGATGGGTACCAGCAGCAGCGGCTCATAGTCCCGGGCGATTCCCAGATAGATGAAGATGCAACCGATGGCCAGCATGGCCATGTTGCCCCAGCTGAAATTGCCGATCAAGCCGACTTGAAGAAAATCCCAAACCACTTCCATGACGAATCCCGCTTCTTTCGCTGCTTAAGCGAATTCGATGAGGGTCTGGGTTTCGCGCACGCTATCGCCCGCGGCAACGAGAACTGCCTTGACCGTACCGGCCTTGGGCGCAGAGATGGCCGTTTCCATTTTCATCGCTTCGATGACCAGCAAAGCCTGACCCGAGGTGACCGTGTCGCCGGGTTTCACTTTGACCTGCAGGACGGTACCGGCGATAGGCGATGCCACGCCACCGGTGTCGCCCGCAGCTACAGGAGCCGGGCCTGCGCCGGGCCTCGGCAGCGCCGCCGACGCAGCCGCAGCCGGGGCCGCCGCCGGAGTCGGAGCCATGGCGGGCAACGGAGCGGCGGGGTTGGTCATTTCGTCACTGGCATCGAGGACTTCGACATCCACCTCATAAGGCACGCCGTGCACGGTGATCTTGAGCTTCATCGGGATCTCCTTCGGGCCGCCTTCACGGACGGCACCAATCGGTCATTAACGTTTGCGGCGCACCGTGTGCGAGCCTTGAAGAATGAGCCGGCCCTGAGCAGACCAGGGCGTGCGTTTGCGTTTGGGCGATAACAAGCGGTGGATGCGCCGGACCCGGAATCGGCCCTGCACCACCGTCGCGACCGCCGCCGAAATCAGAACCAGAGTCGTATTATCGATGGTCGGTTCCTTGGACACCGCGGCCTCATCGACCCGGCGCTCGTGGTCCTGCCACCGGCCGTCCAGTTTCTTGAGCAAGGCCACGACCGCGGAAATCGTCGCCAGCACTCCGAAAACAATCAGAATGCCGGCAATGGCCAATGAGCCCATTTCAGGAGTGATATTGCCACTCACGTTGCTCTCCTACAGCGGAATCAGGCCGTGTTTTTTCTCAGGCCTGACCGCGCGTTTGGATTTGAGGAGTTCGAGGCTGAGCGCGATGTACGCCCGGGTCTCGGCCGGTTCGATCACGTCGTCGACCATGCCCTGGGCAGCGGCCACGTAGGGATTGGAGAACTTCTCCGAATACTCTTCCATCAGTTCGGCCCGTTTGGCCTCGGGGTCGTCCGCATCGGCAATTTCACGGCGATAGAGCACGTTAACCGCGCCTTCGCCACCCATGACCGCGATCTCGGCCGTGGGCCAGGCCGCCACCCGGTCTGCCCCCATGCTGCGGGCACACATGGCCAGATAGGCACCACCATATGCCTTGCGCACCACGATGGTGATCTTGGGCACGGTGGCCGCGCCGTAGGCGAACAGCATCTTGGCGCCGTGACGGATGATTCCGCCGTATTCCTGCTGCACACCAGGCATGAAGCCCGGAACATCCACCAGAGTGACCAGAGGAATGTTGAAGGCATTGCAGAAGCGGATGAAGCGCGCGCCCTTGACCGACGAGTCGATATCCAGAACGCCGGCTTTTTGCATCGGGTTGTTGGCCACGATGCCCACGGTCGAACCTTCAATGCGGCCAAAGCCCACAATCAAGTTGGGAGCAAAATGCATTTGCACTTCCATGAAGTCCGCCCGATCAATCACGCGGTTGATCACTTCGTGCATGTCATAGGCAGCACGGCTGCTTTGGGGAATCATGGCATTCATGGGCTCGTCCGGGCCCACCATGTCGTCATGCTGATCTTCGTAGAAGGGCGGATCGTCGGTATTGTTGCTCGGCAGGAAGCTGAGCAGGCGTTTGGCAATTTGCAGCCCTTCGCCACCACTCTCGGCCACAAAATGGACCACGCCCGAATAGTGCGAGTGGCTTTCGACGCCACCGAGTTGTTCAGCGGTCACGTCTTCACCGGTGACCTGCTTGATCACACTGGGCCCCGTGATGTACATCTGGCCTTCGTGGCGCACCTGGATGATGAAATCCGTCAGGGCCGGCGAATAGGCCGCGCCGCCAGCACACGGGCCACTGATGACGCTGATCTGTGGCACCACGCCCGAAGCCAGAATGTTGCGATTGAAAATGTCGCCATATCCCGCCAGGGAACCGACACCCTCCTGGATGCGCGCACCGCCGCTGTCGTTGATGAAGATGATCGGATCGCCGGTCTTCATGGCGTCGTCCTGAAGGTCGCTGATCTTGCGGGCTGTCGCTTCGCCCACCGCACCACCGGCGACGGTGAAATCCTGGCTCACCGCGTAGATCGGACGGCCATCAACCAGACCATAACCCGTGATCACGCCTTCACCCGGCAAGTCTTTGCCCTGCATGCCAAAATCGGTGCAGCGGTGGCTCATGAACGGGTGGGTTTCCTGGAAGGTGTCCGGGTCGTAGAGCTGACCCAGGCGTTCGCGCGCCGTGCGTTTTCCGGCCGCGTGCTGTTTGGCGATGCGCTTGGCTCCCCCGCCCTGATACAGGTGGGCCTTTCGCCGCCGCAGATCTTCTATTCTCGGGTCGTCCATGATCTTCCCATCGAAGGTGATTTGAAGCCCCCGCCTGGATGTTCGCTGGAACCAACCGGGATGCACCATATGCGCTGATGGACCATAGATAACACTTGGGAAATAGTTGTCAATTATTTAGCAGGCCAATTCAAGCAAAAAAACGAGCCCTCTGAATTAACGAGAACTCGTTGTCATTATTCAACTTACTAGAACCAGAAACTAGAACCAGAAAAAGAATTGCAGCGACGAAGCGCCTTCCCATCCGAAATCTTCGAAAGCCCGTGAGTGCCCTTCGTCCAGGGACCTGTCTTCACCCAACACACCGGCGTATCTGCGCTCGGTCTCCTGCTCCCAACTTTCCCAGATAAAATTGAGCCCCATGGCCAACTCAATGGTCAGAAAATCGGTCGGTCGCCAGGAGGGCCGCATGCCCAGAGTCAGCACCCAGCGTTCGGTGAATCGGTCCAGCTCCCAGGTGTCAAAATCGCCAACCAAACGGTTCAGGTCCAACGACCTCTCCTGATAGTCGATCCAGTTGTAAACCAGCCCACTGTAGGCAACCAACGCCACATCCTGCCGGCGAGAAACCAAGTGCCCCAACTGCATCCGCACCCATCCTTGTTCCTGGCGGTTGTCTGCTGGCACCTGCAACGTTCCACGCTGAAGGGCAGGGTCGCTCAAAAACCATTGTCGCGATTCGGATTTGGTCAGATAGTCATCCGGCCCCGCCGAAAGCGACAATTCCCATTGGCCGCCCAGCCAGCGCCGAACAGTCAGCCCGTCATCCCAACCCACGCCCCAGGCTTGTGATGGACGCTCATTGGCCAACGCCAAATCGGCCGTCACCATCAGGCTCAGCCCCAGCAATAAAACCGCGACCAAACCCCGCCCATCACATCGCACCAAACTCTTCATGATAATTCTCCGCAATATTCTTCAGGTTGCTACTTCAGGTTTTCGGGATTCAAGCCGCTCAGCTCTGGCAATACGAAGAGGCCGTCCTTGCGCACGAGCACATCGTCGAACCAAATCTCGCCGCCGCCCCACTCCGGTGTCTGGATCAGGACAATGTCCCAATGCTGAGCCGACTTATTACCGTTATCGGCTGCCGCATAAGCATTTCCGGGCGTGAGGTGAAAACTGCCGCTGATTTTTTCATCAAACAGTGTGTCGAGCATGGGCTTGGTGATGTAGGGGTTTACGCCCAGGGCAAACTCGCCAAAGTAGCGGGCGCCTTCATCGATATTCAGAGCCGCCTCGAGCTTCGACTGATCCCCATCACAGGTGGCTTCGACGATCTTGCCGTCCTTGCAAACGAACCGGATGTTGTCCAGGACCACTCCGCCCTCGCGGGTTTTGGTATTGTACTGGATCACGCCGTTGACACTGTCGCGCACCGGCGCGGTGTAGACTTCACCATCGGGGATGTTCCGACCGCCATCGCATTTGACGGCGGGCAAACCCTTGATGCTGAATTTCAGGTCCGTGCCCGGGCCTTTGATGTGCACCCGATCCGTCTTTTCCAAAAGCGCGTGCAAGGGATCCATGGCCTTGCTCATACGGCCGTAGTCCAAGGTGCAGACCTTAAAGTAGAAGTCGGCAAAATCTTCGGTGCTGCGCTCGGCGGCTTGGGCCATGCTCGGATTGGGGTAGCGCAAAACGCACCACTTCTTTTTCAAGCGAATCGGGATGTGCACCTGGCCCCAATAGGCCTTGTCGTGCCACGTCATGCGGTCTTCGTCGACATCCGCGAGATCAAAGGGATTGCTGCTGCCACGCACACCGATGTAGGCATCAACAGCCTCCATGATCGGCTTGTGGAATTCACCCCAGGCGGCGAATTGCTCTTCACCGGCGTTGTTGATGAAGCCCCGGCTGATTGTCTCGTCATTGAAATACCAGAATGGAACCCCGCCGTGCAAGGTGGCCACTCGCACCAGTTCCTTGCCCAGCTCCATGGCCTCCAGGCCCTTGATCTCGATATAGATTTTTTCGCCGGGTTGCAGTTTGACGCTGTAAGTGATGAGCTGTTCAGCCAGAGCGGTTACGCGCGGGTCCATGAGAGCCTCCCGGAATCGGTGATCAGGAATCTTGATGTGGCGCCATGATAACCAACGGCGGGGCTCCATCCCACCCAAAAAAGCCGCTGGAGTTTGATTTTACGCAAAAATGCCTATTATTCAGGCAATGACAGCTGATAACCACGAACCACAATCCGGGAGAATGACATGAGCAACCCCGTGCCTGAATTCACTAGTGACCTGCCGGAAGGCACCGCCGGATTTGTCGACCACATCGGCATCGCCGTGCGCGACCTGGACGAAGGCATTGCCCTGTACGGTGGCCTCTTGGGCCTGGAACTGGAGCGCATCGAAGAGGTGCCTCAGGAAAACGTGCGGGTGGCCTTCTTGAAGCTGGACCGTGCCGGCGCCCTGGGCCACATCGAATTGCTGGCGCCCATGTCTGATGAAGGCGCCATTGCGGCTTTCATCGAGCGCAAAGGCCCCGGACTGCACCACCTTGCCGTTGCCGCCGAAAATATTCCCACGGTGCTTGAACGTTGCCGCGCAGCGGGCATGCGCCTGATCGATGAAACACCCCGCACCGGAGCCGGCGGCAAGCAGATCGCGTTTCTGCATCCGAAATCCGGTGGCGGTGTATTGATTGAAGTTTGTGCGGAAAAGGACCAGGCCTAAGCCTGGTCCTCGATGCATTTCCGTTTGCGATTGATCAGGGCTTGGAGAATACGCCCACGTCCTGATAACTCTCTTTGGCGTGCACCGCAGTCTGCTCCGGTTCGCCGGTCGGGTTCAACCAGGCCGGCACATAGCCAGCGCCAAACATGCTGCCCAACTGCCCGCTGCTATCAACGCCCACATACAAAGCCAGTGGTTCAGCTTCGACACAGCCATCAACTGTCGGGCAGGACATGGTCCCGGCGGGATTCAGGCCGAAGCGCACGTTTTCAGGACGGCCCTGAAACATGACCTGCCATTGGACTAGCAGGGTGCGCCCATTCTTCAGGCGCTGCCCTGGCACCATGCCCGCAGCGATGGAGCCCACCTTACGCCCCACATTCAAGGCCTGGGTCGGGAACTCCTGCTTGAGAATAAACCCTTCGCCACCTTCGATGGTCAGCTCCAGTTCAAAGCCCCCCACCCGCAAAAATTTTTCGCCATCTTCGGCCACCAAATCCACATCCGACAGCCAGGCGTAAACGTCTACCGTGGTGACACCATTGACGGGTTCGCCAGCGTCAAAGACTTCCACCAGATCCTCACCCTCGGCAAACGAAAAGCGCACCACGCCATTTTCGCCGCACCAGACAGAGGCCGTCGCAGTCGCAGCCATCAGGGCGGTGATCATCAATACCATGAGTACCGTTTTGCCGAATCCGATTCTATTGCCGTATTGCATATCGTCTCCTCTGTCCGTGGCAGGGTCAGCTGCCCGTGCTCGCATATCTGGATGCCCCGCGGTGCCAGATGAAAACGGCACCTGAAAACACCACCAAACCGACCGGCAAGGTCAGCAAGGCCAACCAGGGCAACTGCTGGTCTCCCACAAACCAGGTCGCCGGATAATAGGCCACCCAGGCGAAGGGCAGCACAAAAGTCAGAAACACCCGCACCGGCAGGCTGTAGATTGTCATGGGGTACCGGCTGAATCGGATGATGTTGTACACCGGCGGTGCCAACCCCATTTTATCTTCGTGCCAAAAAGATACCGACGTGATAGCCAGGAAGACTCCAGTGTACACCAGGGCCGCCGCTGGAGCCAAGGCCATCAGTACGGCCAGATCCAATACACCAAACTCCAGGCCGAGTTTCGTCCCGGCATAGAACATCACCGCTGAGCCCAACAGAATTTCATTCAATCCCGAGACATTAAACGACTCAAAAATCACCTGAATCAAAGAATTCACGGGCCTCAGAAGTACTCTGTCGAATTTGCCGCCAATGATGTATTTGTCCGAAAATCCATAAAAGTTGACGCTGATGAGATTGAACATTCCCAGCGGCAGCAGGCTGAAGCCATAAATGAACAGTACCTGCTCGAAGCTCCAGCCATCGAGGGCCCTTATCTTTGAGAACAGGACTGAAAGCACCGCCATCTGGATGACCATGCTGAAACTGACGGCCAGGGTATCGACCAGAAAGTCCATGCGGTAGGCCAGGCGCATTTTGACGAACTGCCCAAAATAGGCGCTGAAGATGCGGCCCTGCCAAGCGGTCCGTTGCCAGAAGCCTTCGGTGCCGCGTTTTTCTAGACGCTCCATCTCAGCCCCCCTGCACGATCACATTGCGGACCGAAACACGCCACACCAGGCGCCCCAAAAGAAACAGGCCCACCGCCCAGGCCAATTGCACCAGCAAGGCCTCCTGCAGTTCAGCGCCCTGCCGCTTGCCCAGGTAGATCGTCACCGGCACGTAGCTGATGTATTGGAAGGGCAGATAACTCATGACGACCTGGAACCACTCGGGGAAAAAAGTGAACGGCACCACAACACCGGTCAGGAAATCCATGCTCACCATCTTGGCCCGCAAAACACCCTGGATGTTTTTCATGGCGAAGGCCAAACAGCCGAGCATGAAATTCAGTTGGCTGTAGATCACCAGAGCCAGGCAGAAGCTGACGAAGGTCCACAGGTAGATCATCGGATCAGGCGCGCTCTGAATGTGGAAGAGCGGCACGATGACCACCATGATCGGCAAGGTGAACATGAGCAACCGAAAGGCCGATTCACCGATGGCCTCGAACATCATCACCGTCTGCACGTGGAACGGTTTGATAAGCATGACCGCGATCTCGCCCTCCTGCACCATGCGGGCCAGGTCACGAGCGATAGCATTGAAATAGAAACTGCGCCCGATCCAACTGATCGCCACATAGGTGATCATCTCGGGCAGTGACAACCCGCCCAACTGACCGGTTGCACTTTCGGCCACCGCGCTGGCAAAAAGGGCGCTGTAGACATAGTAGTGGCCCGTCACAAAAATAGTGTAGCTGACCACGCCGGTGTAATAACGCACCCGATAAGCCAGGAACTTCAGGAACGCCAACCGGATGAAATAGAAATAGAGCCCCACCGAGGCCGAAGCCGAGCGGTGCCAGGGAGTCAGCAACTGGGCCGCCAATTCGCTCACGCGCTCGGCTCCTTTTGTTGCCGGTAAATGTCCCGCACCACTTCTTCGATGGGCTGTTCGGCCATGTGCAGATCCTTGACGTGCACGCCATTGACCAGACTCTTGATGACCTCGCCACCCGCCACTTCGGACCGGTTAAATTCGGCGTGGTGCCGATTGCCTTCGGCCGTTTCCCAGCGCACGGGCAATCCCGTGGTGGTCTCAGCCAAAACCTCACTGGCGACGCTCTCCCGCAAATCAACGGTCAAGCGCACCTTCTGGCCCACCCGCACCCGCAGGTCTTCCAGGTCACCGTCAAAATGCACCTGCCCTTTGTCGATGATGATCACCCGCTTGCACAACTGTTCAATATCAGCCAGATCATGGGTCGTCAGGATGATCGTCACCTTGTCGCGGTCGCGAATTTCGCGTAAAAACTCGCGCACATTCTCTTTGGCCACCACATCCAGGCCGATGGTCGGTTCATCCAGAAAGAGCACCCGCGGACCGTGCAACAAGGCAGCCGCCAGATCACAACGCATGCGCTGGCCCAGGCTGAGCTTGCGCACCGGTTGGTGCAGGAAGTCGCCGATGTCCAACAACTCGTGGAAGGTTTCCATTTGACGCTTATAAACGGACTCTTCGACTTCGTAGATTTTTTGCAACAGACGGAAAGATTCGACCACCGCCAAGTCCCACCACAATTGGGTGCGCTGGCCAAACACCGCGCCGATGTGGCGGGTGTACTGCAGGCGTTGCTCCCAGGGCACCAATCCGCCCACGGTCACTTCACCGCTGGTGGGTGTCAAAATGCCCGTCAACATTTTCAGGGTCGTGCTCTTGCCCGCGCCGTTGGCCCCGATATACCCGACCATTTCCCCGGTCGGTATTTCGAAACTGACATCGTTCACCGCCCGCAGAATTTCCCGCCGCGGACGCACCAAGTCGACCAAGCCACCAGTGACACCTTCGCGTTTTTTCGTCAAGCGATAGTCGCGGGTCAATCCGCGCACCTGAATCAGGGAATCACTCAAAACGGCAGATCCTCTCCATTCGGGCTTTCCTTGCTATCATCCACCTTGTTTTCCGACTGCAAGCCCGCCACCAATCCCCGCACTTCGGCGTCGGTTTTGGCGAGTTTTTCCCGGCAGACCTGAATCAATTCGACCGCCCGTTTGACTTCGTCGCCCAGGCCGTCGATGTCCACGTTTTCGCGTTCCAATCCGGCCAGGATTTCTTCAACTTCGCTGACAGCCTCACCGAAAGAGAGTTTTTTGGCCGGCGTCGGTTTTGCCTTTTTTTCCGCCACTTTTTCGAGCCTTTCCACTGGATTGGGATCCGGCATCGCCGCCGGGTTGCACGATACTTTCGACGCGACCGTCCTTGAAGACAGTCGTCATTTTGTCACCGGGAACCAAATGGGCCGCTTGTTGCACAGCTTTGCCATCGGCCCCCATGGTCAAGGTGTATCCCCGCAGCAAGAGCCGATTGGGGTCCAACAACCGGGTCTGGGTTTCATAGCCATCCAGGCGAAGGGCCCACGGCGTCAAAGGGCGAACCGCCTCACGGACCAAGCGCCCTTCCTGGGCCTGCAACAAATGTTGCGCTCCCTGCATCAACCCCACCGCCTGGCGCGCAGCGCTTTGGGCCAGATGTTCCAAATGGGCCTGACCACGGGCCAGATGCCCCGCCGTGGCGTTGCCCAACCGAGCCTGCATATCTGCCAATCGTTGCCGGCGTGCCGCCAAACTGCGACTGACCAATTGTTGCAGCCGGCCGGCCGCCTCTTGGTAACGCAAGCGCGCTCGCAGCGCAGCACCTGTCGCCGCGCGCACCAACTGGTCTTCCAGCGCGATCCGCTCGGTCGCCGCACTCAGAATTTCATCGACCCGCCCCAGCAATCGTTCCGTGGTTTCGTCCAGGCGCGCGGCTTCGGCGTCAATGATGTCGACCAGAAATTCGGCCGCAGCCGTGGGCGTTTTGCAGCTTTGATGCGCCACCAGATCGGCAATCGAGCGGTCAATATCATGCCCGATGGCGGTGACGACTGGCAAGGGGCAACGCGCGATGGCCACCGCCAAATCCTGCTGATCAAACCAGCTCAGGTCAGCCCTTGAACCACCCCCACGAGTGATCACCACGACATCAACGCCGGCGGCAACCTGGGCGGCCAGGCCCCGCATCACTTCGGCCTGCAGCTGTTCGCCCTGCATTTTGGCTGCGGCCAGATTCACCACAAAGCCCCAACCGCTGGCCTCCAGGCCGGTGCGAAAATCCTGTTCGGCGGCACTGCCCGGCGAGGTGATCAATCCCACTTTCAAAGGCAATTCGGGCATCGACACCCCGGCGTTCAGGTGCATCAGGCCTTCGGCTTCGAGAAAGGCCAGGGTTTGCCGGCGGCGCGCCTCGAGGCGCCCCAGGGCGAAATTTTTGTCCACCCCGATGACCTTCAAGCTCATCTTGCCAAACTTGGCGTAGAAATCGACTTTGCACTCGAGGCAGACTTCCATCTGATTGGCGATCTGGAAGTCGGGATCGCTGCCATCGAGGTAGCGCCCCAGCCCAAACCGTTGCCGGTCCCAGCCCATGAGTGAGGCCGACATCTGATATTCGGCCGCACCGCTGCCCCCGGTTTCGTGCAATTCAAAATAGACGTGGGTGCGGCGGGCGGCGTCTTGGGGCAAGCGTTGCACTTCGCCCCGGACCCAGACGCTGCGCGGAAAGGCGCGTGAGATGGCGCTGGAAATGTCTTCGTTCAACTGCCTGACGGTCAGCACTTTGCGCTCGGTGGAAGTCGCTGCTTCGTCCCGATCAAAAAACTCGTTCAAATCCGCGCCTCCTCCCAATTGCTTTTCAGGAATATCCACACCATGCCCACGGCATACAGGGTGAACCAGATCAGCAGGGCCAGCCAGGCCCCCATCAGGCCACCGCCCATGACGATGGCAAAAAGATAAGTCAGTGGCGGCAAAAGTACGAATCCTGTGCCAACATCAACCATCATCACTTCTCGGGTCAGTCCGGCCCCACGCAAGGCCCCGGACAACGTCAAGCCCACCGCGTCGATCACCTGCACCAGCCC
>JADGEP010000084.1 GCA_016744275.1 Candidatus Krumholzibacteriia bacterium
GGGCCATACCGTCCAGCTTGCCAGCCAGGTTGGGCAGCACTTTGCCCACAGCCTTGGCTGCTCCGGTTGTCGTGGGGATGATGTTTTCGGCAGCGGCCCGGGCTCGGCGCCAATCACTGTGCGGGGTGTCGATCAGGCGTTGGTCGCCAGTGTAGGCATGGGTCGTGGTCATCAGGCCATGCTTGATGCCAAATTCCCGATCCAACACGTAGGCCAAAGGCGCCAGGCAATTGGTGGTGCACGACGCGTTCGAAACGATCTGGTGCTCGGCCTTGAGTTCGTCGTTGTTGACGCCCAGCACGATCGTGGCATCGATTTCATCCTTGGCCGGCACCGTCAGCAAGGCCTTGCGCGCGCCCGCTTCCAGATGCATGGCCACGTCGGCCCGGCTGCGGAAAATGCCAGTCGATTCGACCACGAAGTCGACGCCCAACTCTTTCCAGGGCAGGTCCCGGGGACTGCGCTCGCAGGTCATGCGCACGGCGCCCTTGTCGGTGACCAGATGGCCATCCTTGATCTCTGCCTTGCCGGCGAAGTTGCCCATCACCGTATCGTGCCGCAGCAGGTAGGCCAAAGCCTCGTCATCGGTGATGTCGTTGATCGCGACGACCTCGACGCCTTTCCGCTCCTGGAGCAGACGGAATACGGTACGGCCGATGCGGCCAAACCCATTGATTGCAATCTTCATGACTTGCCTTTCTGGTTCATTTTCCGCCCGATTGGCCATCAACTGGCAAATCGAATCATCTTCCACCATATTTCAGGTCCGGCCTGAGGGCCGCCCTTGAGAAAATCTGTTCCGGCCATCGCGGCTGGATATCCCGCTTGCCGGAGGCCGTGCCCATGCCCACTTACGAATACGAATGCACCCGTTGCGGACACGTCTGCGAAGAATTCAAGCCCATCTCGGCTCCCAAGCGCCAGCGCTGTCCCCTCTGCCGCAGCAAAGTTGAGCGGCTCATCAGCGGTGGGCTGGGTGTCCATTTTAAGGGCTCAGGATTTTATATCAACGATTCCCAGAGCAAAAAAGCCTCAACGGAATCGTCCAGCGGCAAAACCGCCCCTAAAAAAGAGGCGTCAAAAAGCCCCAAATCCTGAAAGGGGCACGAAATCCGGCCTTGGCGGCCTGTACCTCGCCCCCGATTTCTGTCATGATAGTCACTATGGCTCAAAGGACAAGCACGGACCCGGATTATATCTCCCCCAAGAGAGGCTGCCCATGGCTGACAACCTGATTCAGGTGGAATTTTCGGGTCGGATGACGGATATCGCCGCCGGCACCACGGTTCGCCAATGGCTCGAACAAACGGCCAGCGAAGACCTGAGCGGCGACAACCCCGTGGTCATCGCCTCGATCAACGGCCGCCGCACGCATCTGGCCGAAGTGCTCAATGGTGAAGAGAGAGTGCGGCTGATCCGGTTGCGGGACAAGGAGGCCCAGACCACGATCCAACGCACGGTGCAGTTTCTGGCCGCCTTGGCGGCTGAGCACGTGTTTCCCGGACAGGCCCTCAAAGTCGAATTCAGTTACGCCGGCGGCATGTATTGTGAGCTTGACCGGCAGGGCCCCCTGACGGACAGCGACGTGGCGAAGATTTCCGACCGCATGGCCGCCTTGATCGCCGCCGACTATCCTCTGGTCCCTCAGCGTTTTGGTTTGCGCGCCCTGCTGAAGATGTACCAGCGCGTTGGTGATCACCGCAACGTGCGCACGGCCAAATACCTGCGCCGCGAATCCCTCGAGTTTTATCGTTGCCAGGATTCGGACCTGATGTACTACGGGCGCCAATTGCCCTCCACCGGCATCATCAAATCGTTCCATCTGATTCCCGAAAGCCCCGGCTTTGTCCTGCTGTCCAGTTTGAAAGGCGAGCCGGATCAATCACCGCAATTCCTGCCGCAGACAAAACTGCTGGACACCCTGCGAGAATACAGTGCCTGGGTGGCCCGGGTTGGTCTCGAGGATACCGGCGCCCTCAACGAACACATTGTCAACGGACGCACCAGCGATGTGATTCAGATATCCGAGGCCCGGCACAATCGCTTCTTTGTCGAGGCCGCCGAATACGTTTCGGCGCTGCCCGAATCCGGCCGCCTGGTCTTGCTGGCCGGCCCCAGCAGCAGTGGCAAGACCAGCAGCGCCAAACGCCTCAGCGTCCAACTGCGAGTGCTTGGCTACCGCCCTTTTGCGTTGAGTTTGGACAATTATTTTGTCGATCGGGAGGACACACCGCGCGCACCCGATGGCGACTATGACTATGAATCGTTGGGCGCCCTGAAAGTCGACCTCTTCAACGAGCACCTGCAGGCCCTGATGAATGGCGAGGAAGTGCGCCTGCCCCGCTTCGATTTTCCCAGCGGCACTGCCGAACTTGAAACCGAACCCACCCGATTGGAGCGTGGCCAACCGCTGTTGGTCGAGGGTATTCACGCCCTCAACCCATTGCTGACGCCGCGCATCCCGGCTGCTGAAAAAATGCTGATCTATGTTTCGGCGCTGTGCCACCTGAACATCAACAACTTCAGCTACATCAAGACCACCGACAGCCGCCTCTACCGGCGTATCGTGCGGGACGCCAAATTCCGCGGCTACACCGCCAGCGAAACCCTGGCCCGATGGCCCAAAGTGCGGACCGGCGAAGAGAAGCACATCTTCCCTTTCCAGAACAACGCCGACCTCTTCTTCAATTCGGGCCTGACCTATGAATTGGCGGTGCTGAAACTGTGGGCCGAACCCCGACTGGCGGCCGTCGATTCGGACGACCCGAACTATGGCCTGGCACGCACCTTGATCGATCAGCTTTCGCTGCTCTTGCCGGTGGACGCCAGCCAAGTGCCACCGACTTCACTGTTGCGTGAATTCATCGGCGGCAGCGGCTTCAACTACTGAGGGTTTAGGGAACGAGGAAGTGGTCGTTGAGGCGGGCAACAGCTAGGTCGGCCTGATCGGCATGGGTCAGGAACGTCACCGTGGAAAAAGACGTGGCGATGGCCAACAGGTCCACCCCCGCGGCGCTGATCGTTTCAAAGACGGTCCCGGCAATGGCCGGACGTTCGCTGAAGTGTGGACCGTAAACGGAAATGGCGGTGCAGCGTCGGGTGTAATCGATCTTGCTGATCGCCAGCTCATCCTGCATCGACTGCAGAATGCCCAGGCTTTGGTCCAGATCGTCGGCCTTGATGGCGAAGGAAATGTTGTGCAGATCTTCGCAGTCAGTGAACGATGTCACGCAGGAAACGTTGATGCCTTTGAGGCCCAGGCCCGAGAGCGCCCGGCCGGCAAGGCCCTGGCCTGAACGCGCGCCCAGAATCTTCACCATCACCAGGCCATCGACCTGAGTGATGCCACCGACTGCAATCTTGCCCGTCATCTCCTGCTGTCTCCCCTTTGAGGTGGCCCGATCCCCGGATCGGAGGCGCCCTTTCCTGTCACCAAAAATAGCCTCCGGCGCCTCTGAAACCAAAAAATCATGAGACTTTTTTACAGATTCCCGGGGGGGTTGACACGGGCCCATTTGCGGCGGTACAAACAAAGGGTTCCAGGCCTGCCGCACCTGCGGCGCCCGGTTAATGGACCGACCCTGCTGTCCCTTGAGGTCGAAGGAGAAACCCATGCAAAAAGTAGCAGTCATTCTCAGCGGGTGCGGCGTCTTTGACGGCGCCGAAATTCACGAATCCTGCGCGGCCCTCCTGGCCCTGCATCGCGCCGGGGCCGAGGCGGTCATCTGCGCGCCAACGGGCCCCCAGATGCACGTCATGAATCACGCTACCGGCGAACCGGCAGAGGGTGAAAGCCGGGACATCCTGGCCGAAGCGGCGCGCATCGCCCGTGGCGAGATCACGCCGCTGCCTGATCTGGATCCCAACAGCGTTTGCGCTGTCCTGTTGACGGGCGGATTTGGCGCCGCCAAAAACCTGTGCAACTTCGCCACCGAAGCGGCGCAGTGCACCGTTCATCCTGAAGTCGAAAGCTTCCTGATGCGAGCCCAGGGTGCCGGCAAGCCCCTCGGTGCAATGTGCATCGCACCGGTGGTTCTGGCCCGCGTATTTGGACCGGACCTCAACCCACGGTTGACCATTGGCAACGATCCGGCCACCGCGCAATTGGTCAATGAAATGGGCGCCGAGCACGTGGGCTGCGCCGCCGACGACATTGTGGTCGATGTGGCCAATCGCATCGTATCGACTCCGGCGTACATGACAGCGGGCAATATTGGCGAAGTCTTCGATGGTGCGGATAAGTTTGTGGTCAAGTTGCTGGAGATGTGTTCGTAAACCGCTGCTGCAGTTTTCTTTATGAATTTGCGTTTTCTGTAGAAACGCCGCTTTTCCGTTGCTTTCCACCTGCGATTCGGGTTAGGTTACGCATCCCTGAACGGACCAACGTCAAGGAGTGACATCATGGATGATGCGAAATTCGACGGGCAGGATGCCCAGCAAGACAATGAAAACAACCCACGTTCCCGCACGCCGTGGAATACGGTTGGCGGGCGTGTTATCAGTCTGGTCAGCCGCAAAGGCGGCGTGGGCAAGACAACTTCCGCGGTCAATCTCGGCGCCGCTTTGGCCCTCAACGGCCACACGGTTCTGATCATCGGTACCGATCCCCAATGTGGCGTCTGCCGAACCCTGGGTACCGTGCCTTTGGAATTGGCCAGCAGCCTCAATGACATATTCGATACTCCGACCGGGCAACCGGGCCAGAGCTTGATCGATGTGGCTTTGCCGTCACCTCTCGACAACCTCTATTTCGTATCGCCACGCATCATTTCGCTGGCCGAAGAAGAAGAGTATCTGGACAACCTCACAGACCACCCCGAGGTGTTCATCGGCGAGGTCGACCGGGCGCGAAATCTTTATGATACGATCCTGATCGATTGCCCGCCCAGCCTGGGCCCCGCCACCCGCGCGGCCTTGTTGGCTTCGGACAGTTATTTGGTGCCCATCCAGGCCGAAGAGTTGTGCCGGGACTCGGTCGAAAGCCTGCTCGAGTTTGTCGACACCTTCAAGGGCCGGACCTACCCGGATCTTGATGCCGGCGATGCCATGGACGACTTGCCAAACCCACTGGCTCTCGAGGGCCTTTTCCTGACCATGGCCAGCGAGCGCACCCGGATGGGCCGCCACGTCGCCGCCCGGGTCAGCGAAGATTTTGGCGATTTGGTCTTCAGCTCCGGGGTTCCGCGCACCACTCGCCTGAGCGAGATGGCATTGCGGGGCAAACCGGCTGTCATTTATGACCGGCGTTCAGTGGGCAGTCGGGCCTACTTTGACTTGGCGGATGAACTGGTCAATCGTTACTCTTCAGGGGTTGGACCGGACGACTCGATGATCGACGCGATGATCCAGTCGATGAGCCGCTCCCTGGAAAACGACATCGGCGAGCATGATGTTGCCGAGCAAAAAGAGAGCATCGAACCGGAAGAAACGGAAAGCCCGAAGTCGCAGGACACTGCGGCCGACCGGTTCCGGAACATGTTGAACGACGCTTCGGTCCAGTATGAAGAACCGGCTGCGATCTATGAAGAGAGCCGTGCCAGCGCCGAAGAAGACCACTCTCCGGAGATGGTTTCCCTGGATGAGTTGCTGGCCGAAGAAGAGAACCGTGGCGGCAACGCCACCGACGATGAATGGGAAGATGGCTATTGGTCCGGCGATGTGCGGGGCCAAGACCGCCTCAATTGATCGGCTCCGCGTAGCGGGGCCTCACCCGATGCGCGGAGGTTGCCAATTGGCTGCCACGATGATGAAATCCCTCGTCTACGACAAGTCCAGCATGCCCTGGGATAAAACCCGGGGCCTGCTGGCCATGGATCGCCCCACTCCCACCTTGAACGGCGAAAACGACGGTGAAAATGTCCTGATCAAGGTCATTTACGCCGGATTCTGCGGCAGCGATCGTGGTATCTGGAATCGCACCGCCTTCAAGGGCATGATCTTCGACAGCCTCAAGCAGGAGAAGGCCACCACCCGCACCATCGGCCACGAGATGGTTGGCGAAATCGTGGGTGTGGGCAGCAAGGTCTCGGCCCGGTATGGCTTCAATGTCAAAGACATCGTCTCGACCGAAAGCCACATCATTTGTGGCGGTTGCTACCAATGCCACATTGGCCAGACGCACATTTGCAGCCAGGATACCATCATTGGCATCGGCCGCGACGGCTGCTTTGCCGAGTACATCAAGTTGCCCGCCAACGTTCTTTGGGCTACTGATCCCCGGCGCATCCGCATGAAAGTTGCGGCCCTTCAGGAACCCTTCGGCAATGCGGTGCACGCTTGCACCACAGCCGACCTGCGCGGCAAGACCGTGGCGGTTTTTGGCTGCGGCACCATCGGCCTGTTTGTGGTCATGGTTGCCCGCGCCCTGGGCGCCACAAGAGTGATCGGCATTGAACCCAACGAGCGCAATCAGGCCATGGCTTTGAAACTGGGCGCCGACGAAGTCATTCCCGTGGACCTCAGTCGCAGCGCCCCCGGCGGGTGGCGCGCAGACAAGCAATTGGTCACCGACGTGCGCAATTCTTTTGACGGCATTGGCGCCGATGTCTCCATGGAAATGGCGGGCTTCAATAGCAGTGTGAACAACGCCATCCAATCCACCCGGCGCGGTGGCGATGTCATTCTCTTTGGCCTCAAGCAGGGCAATGTCCACATCCAGGCTTTTGATCGCCTGATCGTCAACGGACTATCACTGCACAGCGTCATCGGTCGCCGCATTTTCGAAACCTGGTATATTACGAGGAATCTGCTGGAAGACCGCACCAACGGCATCCAAGACAAAATTTCGGATGTCATTCTGGGCGGTGGCGAAGACACCGTCGTGCACATCGACGAGTTTTCCCCCGAGTCGTTCGAACAAACCCTGGCCCAATGGCCCAAGCCATTGATCCAGTTCTAGAATAGTAAGGGAGTCGCCGTGAAGATCAGCATTGAGTATTGCAAGGTTTGAAACTACGAACCCCGAGCCGTCGGTCTGGCGGCTGAGATCAAGACCAGGTTTGGCACCGAGCCAGACCTGATCCCCTCCAGTGGTGGTGTATTCGAAGTTGAAATTGACGGTGCCTTGATTTTTTCCAAGAAAGCCGAAGACCGCTTTCCCGAAGACGAGGAAATATTCACGGGCATTGCGCAACTGAAATCGGACTGAGTCCAAAGCTTCTTTAAAAAAAGGAACCCCCTCGCAACACTCAGGGCCAAGGGGGAGGCCATTAAAAGTGCCGGAGGGGGTCAATCCCCACTGATCATTCCCGCCTTGTGCGGGATCTATTCCGTCAGCGTTTCTTCTCTTCTTTCTGCAACCGGCGCAGCTCGCGGCGCAGTTCTTCCATTTCGTCTTTCAGGTTGTCCAACTCATCCCGCAATTCATCGTCAGAGACTTCGTCCCAACGGCTGCGGTGTTCAGTCCACTCGGCGGTATTGATTTCCTGAAGGCCCAACTCCACCGCACTGGCCACCTGGGCCATGACCTGATCCATGTCCAATTCAAATTCCGTATCGGCGTAACTCAAGTTCAGTCGGTTGTCCTGGCCCATGCGGAATTGGATCTGCATGTCTTGCAACTCGTCAAAAACATCTTCCATGCCAATAAGCGCTTCATCAACGGCGTCCGCTGCAAACAGGCCCATGGCGTCCATGTCCATGATGTGGGTCGTGGTCTTGCCGTCTTCTTTGGTAATGACGGTCAACTCCCCATCCTCGAGGCTCAAGCTGATCTCTTCGCCGTCGTCCCCAATGATGATCACATTGGATTCGTCCTTATCGCTTCTTTTGTCTGTCTCGGGTTCGCCCGCAAACAACAGGGCCGGTAGCGCCATGGTCATCAGGATCAGCGTCAACGAGGTGCGAGATGTGGGGAATGTGCTCATGGGTGAACCTCCGACCAGTACAACCTGCAAGGGAACGGGCATCAAGGGTATAGTAAAAGCGGGACCGAATCATCGATCCCGCTATATGTTACGGCGGTCCAGGCAGAAGGTTTCAGTCTCAGATCAAAAAACCGGTCCCAAGGCCGGGATTTCCAAACTGCTCCAATATGCTTCGATATCCACCCTGAAACTGAGGTTTCCCTGTTCGCCTTCCCTGGGTCGCACCAACGCCGATGGCCCCGCGCCCTCGGCCAAACTGGGGTACGCGATTTCCAGCAGAGGGTGCTGATCGGATGCCCTGACGACTCGGCCAGTCATCTGATGCAGAGGAGAAAGGGCCACCGTCCATTGCACCGGCATGGTGCCCACCCAACCGGTGCCCGCTGGCGCCGAAGGGCCGACCAAGAAAGGCTCACTGGTCCATACGCCCCCGCGTTCGGGAGTCCGCAGCACCAATTGAACCTCGGTGGGTTCAGTCACTTGATCGGGGTTCAGCCGTACGGTGGCGCGCCCAATGTTCAGAGGTCTGTTGGCCGACAGGGACGCCGCCAAATCATCCAGGTATTCGAATCGGGCCAGCTGGATCGGGTCTTCACCCAAGGTCGCCGCGTAGGTATTCTTGGCAGTGGCCGCAGCCTCGTAAAGCTTGTTCCAGTCAGCACTCCAGTCGTAGCCCGACTTGGCCTGGCTTTGCATGGCCGCTGAAAGGGCACGGCACTCGGCCCATACACCGTCAAACTCAGCCTGCACGTGAGCCAGGCGGGCCAGCATATTGCCGGCCAAGTGTTCGGCCCAACGCCCCAGGAAAGGATCAGCCGCCGCAGCACTCATGGCCTGCCATTGCGCGGCCTGGGTCAGCACCGGCAATGAGTCGGCAAATGCCACCACATTCTGCCGCGCCGCTCCATCGTACAGGTGGGCCGGTATTTCAGCGCCAGCCGCAGCCTGCACCAGATACGTTCCGGCGGCTTCATACCGCAGCCGTTCCAGGAAATTTGCATATAGGTCGGCATCAAATTTTACGGCTGTATTGTCCTGCAATCGGCGCCACTTGTCGGCCGACTTGCTGATGTCTTTGACCGTCCGCTGCGGAGCTTCCAGGGAAGTGTACAAAGCCAGCGTGGCGCCCAACAAAGGCGGTGCGCTTTTGTCTGCGAAACGTCCGGCCTCATTGCGCAATTTCGGCAGGATCGCCGTCACCTCGGCGGAGGGCCACAGCTCAGGCTGATAGCGTCCGGCAAAAGGCAGGTTTTGGTTGGACGCGCCGCGTTCCGCTCGTTTCAACCGCACCAGCGCGAAAGCACTGTTGCGATAGGCTCGTGTCGTCTGCCCCACCGAGGGCGAGACTTTTTCAGCAGCCGCGACCATTTTCTTTTCCCACGCTGCCGACCAGCGCGGCGCCTGAAACAGGGCCACGACCTGGGCCATGCCATCCATATGGCGCCGGGCGCGGGTCAATTCCGGCCAGATTTTCTCGGTGCCCATGCCCAGTCGCACGTCGTCCAAGGCACCCCGCTCAACTTCTGCCAGCGAGTCCCGGCGCGCCACCACATTCTGATCCGACAACGAGCCCAAGTCAGTCCAGTTGGTCCCCGTCGTAAAGGAATACCAAGCCAATTCGAGCCGCATCATCTCTTTCTGCAGCACCGCTCCCTGCTGGGAAAGCGAGCCCAATCGTTCCACTTCTCGATCCTGACGACCGCTCTGCTGGATGCCTTCATCACTCAATTTCACAAACAGCGCCACCTGCTCCAGCAAAGGATCGGTCGCGCCGGATTGCAATCGGCCCAATGCCTTTTCGCGTCCCTTGTCGCCCGATGCATTCAGCCCAAACCTTTTGCCCCCGGTGTGCTTGCGGGCTTGATCATAGACACGCCCCACATCGACCACTTCCAGCAATGTCCCAGCGTGTTGCACATCCTTGGTGCCGCCATCCATACCCGGCAGGCCCGCCCATTCCAGGCTTTCAGTCAGGGTGCGGCCTTCCAGCCACATGGTCCCCACCCAGCCGGCGATGAATAACAAAACAACGAATGAAATCGTGCGCAGGAATCGTCCACCGGCGCCTCTTTTGCCGCGGGTAAATGGCGACCCGGAGCGGCTCCGGTTGCGGTTCCCCCGGCGGGCCCGGCTTGTTTGCATTTGATCGGCCGCCGGATCCAGGCCATGGCTTGGCACGGCATGGCCCCGGTTGCCGCCGGCAACGCCAGCCATCGGACGGATACCGGGGCCGCGCCCCACCGCACCGCCCGCTCCGGCGCCACTGATCGTGGCAGCCGGTCGAATCGTATTGGCTGCCGGTGCCACTGGCGGCGGCGTTGGCTTTTGGGCAGCACTCGCTCCTTCGGTACCCTGCCTGGTGGCCACCAGTGGGGCCGTCGTCACGGGTGCCGAAAAATTGTGGCGCTCGCTGGTACGAGCGATACCCGCCATGTCTCCCCGGCGCAGATATTCCCCGATTTGGTCCTTGTAGATTTGCTGCTGCTCGGTGACACCCGTGTCCAGGCGGGCCATCATCAGCCGCTGCCATCCGGCAAAAGAAGCGCCCTCGGTTTCCAGGCCCGTGATGTCGTAGGCATTGGCCTTCAGGGTGGTGAATGAGGCGAATTTCAGTTCCTTGCGAACCTTGTCCGGCAGGCAGGCAATCATCAGGGCAAAGGCGCGGTCGCTCTGCCGCACGTTTTGCTCGATGGGCAGGTGCAATTTTCCAGTCAGCAGAAACTGCATCACCGCTTCATCGACCAGCCCCACATCTTCGGCGTTGGCCGCCGGGCCCATCAGGTCAACTTTGATTTCCGGATCAAACTCGACTCGGTCCATGCTGCGGCGCCCATCCCACTTTTCGGCAAATTCGACAATGCGGGCCAGGGCGTAAGGGTTGCGGCCGAACCCACTGAAAGTGGCGTCCGTCACCACCACCGCGTGAAACAAGGGCACTTCTGTTGCTCGCACACAGATGACGGCAAAGAGGCGGCCCCGCATGGAAGGCATGGTGGCCCGCAGGGGGTGTGAAATCAAAACCGGCTGCTGCAACCCCAAAGCAGGCGGTTGGCCCCAGGCGTCGCACAATTCGTGGATCTCGGCGGAGACGTCAGCACCCATGCCGGCCGAATGGGACAATCCCTCCCGCCCACTGGCTTCGGTGAGATGGTTGTGCCCGTATAGAAGTTGCTCGATGTACCGCATTTCGACTCCGCTGAAAGAGAATGAGTGAGCGCCCTGTTGGACGAAGAGACGCTTATTCACATTCCTTGCATCGGCAGATGGCAGGCATATTTGAGCCCCAAACGCAAAAACCCCGGCCGCCAAAATGGCAACCGGGGTTCAGTTTCAAGGCTGATCAGCGGGTCAGACGTCTCGCTCGAGCCCCAAACGCTTGATTTTATCCACATTACCCGGCGACTTGGCTGCCGGATGCTCGGTCTCAAACATCTCTTCGGGCATTTTTCCCGTGAGCCAGCTCGGGTTCATGGGGTACACGTGGGGGTGGAAGATCACCGAGTAGAAGTGCCAGACAAAAATCGCCAGCGACGCCAGCCAGGCCTCCCAGAAGTGGATGACC
>JADGEP010000085.1 GCA_016744275.1 Candidatus Krumholzibacteriia bacterium
GGGCTATCTTATCCAGCAAATAGCGCACCGTGGCCTGTTCGGAAAAGCCGACCATGGCAATGCGTTCTTCGTAACGAGCCTGCCAACCTTCGGCCAATTGCAGCACCGTTGCGGCCCAGATCTTTTCCTCGCCGGACGGAAAACTCATTTCGGCGCGCATGATATAGCCGCCGGTTTTCAGGGGACTGAAGTCGGCCTGACGCGCAATCCGGTTGGTGCCTTCGGTCAACATGACGGTGCCGCGAATGGGGCCATCCGGCAGTACGGAGCGGCCGGCCTGATCGGTAAAGTTGAGGCTCAGGGTGGCTGAACCGGCCGTGCCGCTGATGGCGACCAGTTCCAAGTCCAGGGGCTGGTTGCTGCTGAGGGAATTGCTCATCTTGCCCAGGAAGCGATCGCCTTTGATGCTGTCGGTTCGAAAATCCAGGCGGGCAAAGCGGCGCACCTCTGCCCGGGGATTCAGGGTGTCGCGGGTCTCCACCATCGACGCCCGAATCAGGCGTTGGCCGGTGTTCAAAACCAGGGTCGCGTTGATGCCCAGCGGGGTGTCGACCACCGGGTTGTAGGGCATCATGGCCTGCCAGGGGATGGTGGCCGTCAGCTGCAACTGACCGTCCTGATCGGCCCGGATCTTGGGCACCAGTTCGAGAATCTGTTGCCATTGGTCTTGCGCCGGCAAATACATGGCCCCGGCGCCGCCTTTGGTTTCGATGCCGAAGGCAAACAGATGGTGATTGTCCGAGGTGGCGTCCGCGGCGTTTTCAAGCACACCCAGGCTGACGATCAAGCCTGATCCACCTTGCCACGGGGCCTGGGCCGCCGATTGTGAAAACAAAGCTACCCAGTCCTGTCCCGCCGTGAGCTCCAGACTCAAGCCGCCATCGTGCCATTTGAGGCGCAGGTCCGGCTGGCTGAGAGGTGCGTCGGCGGTGGGCACGGCTTTGCGGTGGGGAATCAATGGGCGCGTTTCAGACCACTTGTCCAGATCCAATCCCAAACTTTGGCGGGCCGTCAGCTTGGCGAGGTTGGCTGCTTCGGCCGCATTGAGTTCGGCCACTGTGGCGCTCATTGGGCCTTGCAGGTCGGGGTCCTGAACCGCCATGTCCCATTCGACAAAACCTGTGGCCAAGGCGGCGTTGTAAGCCTGTTTGGCTCGATCGGAGTCGCCCACGGTATTTTCGAGGCAGGCCAGGTTGTACCACATCACGTAGTCGTCGGGAAACGCGTTGGTGTGGGCACGACACAGGGGCAAGGCCATGGTGCGTTGGTTGTGCCGCATCAGGTCGCCGATGCGCGCCGCGCTGGTTTGGCGTTCATCGGCCGCCAACGAGAGGCTGGATGCACAGAGGATCAAGCCGACCAGGATTCCCAGCAGAAACTGGGAAGGAGTCAGAAAACGGGGGGACATGGGGTCCTTTCGGGCCACGAGCCGGGATGGCTCAGGGCAGGGTTCATGGGGTGTGCCGTCGGTGCTGGTCATTCCACGGCACATGGTCAAAAAAGCCCAACCGGGCGCTCGAGGCAAGTCCGGTGGTGATCTTGGCCAGGGGGCAGGCCCTCCAGTTGTCGCCAATCGCCTTTTTGGGTAACTTGAGGATCTTGCCCGGACTCATCCGTCTCTTCGCAGGATCCCCAGGGGGAGGCCCAGGGTTTCCCCACGGCAACGGCGGCTTCCGCCGCCACAGCGAACGAGGTCGTCATGGCCATTATACCCTTCCATATCGTTGATGCCTTCGCGAAACGTCCCTTCACGGGCAATCCGGCGGCCATTATTCCCAATGCGTCCAACCTGACCGAAGCCGAGATGTTCCAGATCACCGAAGAATTGTCCATGGAGGCGGGATTCGTGATGCCGCCCACGGCACCGGGGGCGGACGTGCGATTGCGCTTTTTCACCCAACGGCACGAGGCGAGCCTCAGCGGCCACGTGGTCATCGCAGCCTTCGCTTCCATGTGCGATCGGGGCTTCTACCGCCCGACCCCGGCCGGGGTGCCGTTGCGACTGGAAACCGCCGCCGGATTATTGCCCATCAAACTGACTTGTGCCGCCAACGGCCAGACCGCCATCACCGCCGGCATGCCGGCGCCGCGTTTTGGCGAATTGGTGCCCGCAGCCGAAGTGGCTGCGGCCTTGGGCGTGCCCGCCGAAACGCTGGGATTGGGCGACCATGGCCCCCAGCGGGTCAGTTGCGGTTTTGATCAGATCATCGTGCCGGTTGCCGACTGCCGGACGATCAGAGGGGTGGCGGCCAATACGGCCGGTATTCTGGAATTGACCGACCGCCGGGGAGTGGGCGGCGTGACCCTTTTTTGCCCGGAAACCTACGGCCACGAGGCGGATTTCCACTGCCGCTTTTTCCATCCCCAGTTGGGCAAGGATGAGGACCTCGCCAGCGGCACGAGCCTGGCGGCGGCAGCCAGTTACATCGTGGACCGTTCCCTGGTGCCGGTGTTTGATCAGGTGAATTTGGTGATGGAGCAGGGCCACAGCCTGGGCCGCCCGACCTCCGCTCGTCTGACCGTCGTGGTCGATGAATCCGGTGCTGCGGGTGTGGAGATGACGGCCACCGGGGCGGTGGTCATGCGCGGGTCATTCCATTTCAATCGGTCGTCACTGGCAGCGGTGTATTAGTCCGGCAAAACCAATTCACGGGTGTCGCGGGCGATCATCAATTCTTCGTTGGTGGGGATGATCATGATCTTCACCCGCGAGCTCATCTTGCTGATGATGGACTCGTCATGGCGGGTGGCGTTCTTGAACGGATCAAGGATGGCGCCGACGGCTTCGAGGCCGCGGCAGGCCCATTCCCGCACGAGGGAGGCGTGTTCGCCCACACCGGCGGTGAAAATAATGGCGTCCACCCGGCCAAGGCTGACAGCATAGGACCCGATATACTTGCGGATGTGGTACGCGTAGACCTCAAGAGCCAGCCGGGCGCGGTCATTGCCGTTGGCGTACTCGCGTTCGACGTCTCGCAGGTCACTGCTGATGCCACTGATGCCCAGCATGCCGCTTTCCTTGTTCAGCATTTTTTCAATGTCGTCCAGGGGCTTGTCCAGCAATCGCGCCAAAAAACCCACCAGGGCCGGATCGATGTCACCACTACGAGTGCCCATCATCAGGCCTTCCAGGGGTGTCAGGCCCATGCTGGTGTCCAGGCTTTGACCGCCGCGGATCGCCGCCATCGAGGCGCCATTGCCCAAGTGGCAGGTGATCAGGTTCAGGTCGGAAATGTCCCGTTCCAGAATCTGGGCTGCGCGCAAAGTGACGTAGCGGTGGCTGGTGCCGTGGAATCCATAGCGCCGGATTTTGTGGTCTTCGTAAAGGCTGTAGGGAATGGGGTAGATGTAGGCGCGGTCCGGCATGGTCTGGTGAAAGGCGGTGTCGAAGACGCCCACCATGGGCACATCCGGCATCACTTTTTGCGAGGCTTCGATACCGGTGATGTTGGCCGGGTTGTGCAACGGGGCCAGGGGTACGCAGGCCTTCAGGGCGTCCACGACATCTTCGGTGATGATGACCGAGCCGCTGTAGCGCTCGCCCGCATGCACCACGCGGTGCCCCACGGCGCTGACTTCGTTCATGGAGCGCAATACACCCTCGGTCGGATCCACCAAGGCGTCCAATACCAGCTGGATTCCCTTGGCGTGATCGCCGATAGGCAAGACGGCCGTGATGTCGTCGTGGCCGGGGCGCTGGTAGGTGTGCACACCGTCGTCCATGCCGATCCGCTCGACCAGACCCTTGGCCAGAATCTGCTCATCGGACATTTCCAGCAGCTGGTATTTCAGCGAGCTGCTGCCACAATTGATGACCAACACATTGCTCATGATTACACGCTCTGCAAGGCGGTGATGGCCACCACGTTGACGATGTCGTCGACGCTGCAACCGCGCGAAAGGTCATTGACGCCCTTGGCCATGCCCTGCAGGACGGGGCCTACAGCTTCGGCGCCGGCCAGGCGCTGGACAAGTTTGTAGCCGATGTTGCCCGCATCCAGGTCCGGAAAAATGATCACGTTGGCGTTGCCGGCCACGGTGCTGTCGGGCGCTTTTTTGCTGCCGATGGCGGGCACCAGGGCGGCGTCCAATTGCAGGGGGCCGTCAATCTGCAACTCGGGGGCCTTGGTTCGGGCCAGGTCCACCGCGGCGATGACCTTTTCGACATCCGGGCCGGCGCCGCTGCCGAGGGTGCTGTAGCTGAGCATCGCAACGCGCGGTTCGAAGCCGCACAGGGCACGGGCGGTGTTGGCGGTGGCCACGGCGATGTCCGCGAGTTGCTCGGCATTGGGCTGGGGATTGACGGCGCAGTCGCCAAAGACGATCCGGCCCTCGTCGCCGAAGGTCCAATCCGGCTTGACCATGACAAAACAGCTGGAGACGATGGCGGCGTCCGGGGCGGTGCCGACAATCTGGAAGCCGGCGCGCAGCACGTTGCCGGTGGAGTTGACCGCGCCGGCGACCATGCCGTCGGCCATTCCCTGGCGCACGAGCATGGCGCCAAAGAAGAGGGGATCCTGCATGGCGGTGGCGGCCTCCGCTTCGGTCAGGCCCTTGTGCTGGCGCAATTCGAAGTAGGCCCGCGCAAATTCATTGCGGTAGGTGCTCAGTCGGGGATCGATGATGGAGATGCCCTCGGGATTGATACCGAGCCCGGCGAGACGGCCTGTCAGGTCCGCGGCGTCACCGAGCAGCGCGATCTGGGCAAAGCCTTCGTCCCGGATCTGACCGGCGGCCTTGAGCATGCGCTCGTCATCGCCTTCTGGCAAGACGATAGTTTTGTTGAGTTTAGCGGCATTTTGCCGCAGGCTTTTCACGAAATCCATGGCCGATACTCCCTGGTCGTTCTGTCAGCTGAGGTGGTCATCCAAAAAGGTGCTTCCCGCGGCGTCCGGAGTCAATGTCAACAACGGCAAAAAGCCTGAAATTGGCCGCACAAAAAAACGGTCCGGCACAATGGCCGGACCGTCACGGGATTGGGAAGCGGGTCGGCTCAGTCTTCGAGGCTGCCCAACTGCTGCAAGCCGACGTCGCCGGTCTCTTTCATGGTCGTCAGCAGATCTTCGAGGGTGAAGCTGGACCAGAATTCCTTCATGCGGGCGCTCAACAGCGTCCAGATGGAACGGGTCAGGCAATCATCCGACCGGTCGCAGACATCCGGCTCCAGGACGCAATCCACCAAGGTGGTGTGGTTGTCCAGGGCCGTGATGATTTCCCAGAGATTGATCTCTTTGGGATCGCGGCACAGGGTGTAGCCGCCGCGCACGCCCTTGCGGCTGTTGATCAACTCGGCGCGCCGCAGAGTGCCGACAACCTGCTCGAGATATTTGCCGCTGATTTCCTGGGTATCGCTGATGGTGCTGATGGGCACCGGGTCGCCGCCGTAGCTTTCAGCAATTTGAAGGATGGCGCGCAGGCCATAGCGGACCTTGGTGTTGACTTTCATAATTTAGCTAACGCTCCTGTCGAGGCAGGCGGTCTCCCCGGCACTTTGGGTGCCGCCGCATGCCAATCCTGAGTCATCGACCAACCACTGCTATTATGGACTCCACCCCTAATGGTGCCCAAATGAGAACGTTGATTGGTTGTATTTCTTGCTCGCGGCACTGGCAATCCGGGCCGGATGGCCCTATTCTGTTCCGAATTTACACAAAGAGCAAACCATGCCAAAGATCGGAAACCGAAACCATGCCATCGCAAGATTCTTCACCACACAACACATCTGCTAACAATGTAGTGCATCAGCGCCGAGAATTCATCAAATCGTTGCCATTGGCTGATATTCACCGCCATTTTGATGGATCCATACGTCCGTCAACCCTCTGGGAGTTGTCCGAGAAGTACTACAGTGCTGTGCCGGGCCTCGATTTTGAACAATTCCGCCATTACCTGCAATGGGACGACAGCCTGGACAATACCCTGCTGGACTACCTCGACAAATTTCATGTTCCTTTGCAGTACACCCAGTTTTACGACAACATCCGGCGCATCTCTTATGAATTGGCCGAAGACGCCTACAACGACGGGGTGCGCCTGCTGGAATTGCGCATCAACCCGTTGATCCACCGCCGGGCGGGGCTGACCAGTCGGCAAGTATTGGCCGCCACCCGCAAGGGCTTTTCAAATTTTGGCAAGGACCATCCGGACTTCCGCGTCGGCATCATTGTCATCGCCATGCGCAACCACGGTGGCAATATGGCTCGGCTGTTGCTTCGTGAAGTGCTGGGCGAAAAAGAAGAGTTCCACGACGGCGTGGGCGTCATCGGCTTCGATATCGCTGGTCACGAAGAGCCCTTCCCGCCGATCCTGTTCAAGGATGCCTACGATCTGGCGACCAAGATGGGACTGAAGAAAACTGCGCACGCCGGTGAAAGTGAAGGCCCGGAGCGCATCTGGGAGGCGTTGGATTGCCTGGGCCCAGACCGCATTGGACACGGTACCAGCGCCGGCCAGGATTCTGAATTGATCAAGCGCCTGGCCCGCGATGGCGTCTACCTGGAAGTTTGCCTGTCTTCGAATCTGCAGACCGGTGCCATTGATAAATTGGAGAAACACCCGCTGCCAAAATTCCTCGATGCCGGCGTCAAGGTGGCCCTGTGCACGGACAATCCCACCGTCAGCAGCACCACGTTGTCCCGTGAATACGAAATGGCCATGGAGGCTTTTGGGCTGAGTGAAAGCGATGTGCGGGACCTGGCCAAGATGTCCTGCCAAGGGACCTTCCTGGCCGCAGGGTGCCATTGCCGCTTCGATTGAGCATAAGGGCGGGCCTTGCTCGCGCAGCGCTGGCGGTGTAGTCTTGAGGGTTCACCAGAGCTGGCAGGTTCTGGCCAAAACCTGAAAATGAGGGATTCATGGCGGCGCGCAAAATCAAGAAAATTGCCCTGTTGACTGGTGGTGGCGACGTGCCCGGCCTGAACTCGGCCATGAGGCAAGTCGTCTCAAGAGCACATGTTGCGGGCGTTGAGGTGGTGGGCTTTCGGCGTGGTTGGGGCGGCATCTCCAACTATCGTCCCGATGGTGATCCCGAGTGGAATCGGCAGTGGTTGATTCCCCTGGATTTTGAAGACGTGCGCACCATCGATCGCACGGGCGGCACTTTTCTGCACACCAGCCGCACCAATCCGGCGGCCGTGCGCGAGGCTGATATGCCAGCGCATCTGCTTGGTGACAATCAGGTCTATCCCGCTGACATCACCGATACGGTGGTGGCCAATCTTGAGGCCCTGGAGATTGATGCTCTTGTGCCCATCGGTGGTGACGATACCCTCAGTTATGCTTCCCGTTTGAACGAGGCCGGGTATCCTCAGGTAGCGATCCCCAAGACCATGGACAACGACGTCTACGGCACAGATTATTGCATCGGTTTTGGCACAGCCATCACCCGGGCGGTGCAGGCGATCAATGATCTGCGCACGCCCATCGGCAGTCACGAGCGGGTTGGTTTGATCGAATTGTTCGGGCGTAACAGCGGCGAAACCAGCCTGATCGCCAGCTATCTGGCCAATGTCGATCGGGCCATCATTTCCGAAGTTCCGTTCGACGTGGAAATCCTGGCCGAAAAGATTTTGCAAGACAAGGTGGACAATCCCAGCGACTATTCCATCCTGACAATCAGTGAAGGATCGGTCCCCACCGGCGGCGGCGTCATGGAGACTGGCGAAAAAGACGCCTACGGTCACCGCAAGTTGGGTGGCGTGGGGCAGTGGACGGCCGCGCGGGTCAAGGAACTCACGGGCCACGAAGTCACCTATCAGCAATTGGGATATATGATGCGTTGCGGCGCACCCGATTCCCTGGACCGCATGGTGGCCATGAATTTTGCCAACCTGGCCATGGATGTCTTGTTGGGCGGCCGCAGCGGTGTGATGACAGCCTTGCAGGATGGGCGTTACACCACCGTTGGCCTGGATACTATTACAGATGGTTTGAAACGGGTGGATGTTGATCGATTCTATGATGTCAACGAATACCGTCCCAAGATTCGCAGTGTTGAAGATTTGCCCATGTTCCTGAAGTAGGTTGAGGATGAAGCTTACCCGTGTATTGCGTCTCGCGATGGCAGTGGCCTTGATGGCGGCGGCCGGGTACGCCATGCGTGGGTACATCACTGACGACACCTTCATCCATCTGCGCTACGCCGAGAATCTGCTACAATACGGCGAATTCAGTTTCAATCCCGGTCAGCACAGCTACGGCGCCACCAGCCCGCTGTGGATTTTTGGCTTGGCCCTGCTGCTCAAGTTGGGCCTGACCCCTTTTGCTGCGGCCACGACTCTCGGTGGCATCAGCGGCCTGTTGGTCGTGCTCCTGGTAGATAAAATCCTCACGCGGCTTTCTTTTCCCGAAGGTTGGAAAGCCCTGTTCCTGCTGGCGGTGGTCTCGGACACATGGCTGTTGCGCTGGACCTGGTCAGGCATGGAAACTCCATTGGCAACAGCCTTCCTGCTACTCCTGTTATGGCCTCTGTATTCTGGCCTGGATCTGCGCACGGGGCCGCCTCGTGATCCCCTCTGGCGTCGTTATCTGGCCTGGGGATTGGCCGCCGGATTGGCCGGTCTGGTGAGGCCGGAATTCATGCTTATCGCCCCTCTGGCCCTGCCCCTGTTGTTGTGGTTCGAATACTTCCGGGCCGGTGCCATCGGTGGGCGCGCGGCGCGATTCCGGGCTCGCCCTTATAAGCCCCTGATGGCGGCAGCCGGCGGCTGGGCATTGGTCATCGGCCCATGGCTGGCCTACGCCTGGTTCAGTTTTGGCCGCATTCTTCCGGGCACCGCAAGCGCCAAGAGCAGCGGCGGTACCGGCGACGTCCTCGTGATCGTGGGATACTTGTGGCAAGCAATCAAGATGCTCGCCGCCACCCAGGGGGTGTTGTGGGTGGGCATGCTTTTGCTCATTTTTTACGTCCTTTATCGCAATGGAAAAATGTCCGAACCCGGATTGTGGCACCATGCGGACGCGGGGGCCCACCGTGAAGAATTGGCCACCGGAGAAGGCCCCTGGTCGGTGTGGGGGCCGGTGGCGATGGTTGGCATTGCCGTGGTGTGGACAGTGGCGCTTTTGGGAGGCTACGCCTTACGGGAAGTGTGGATCATTTCCCGCTATGTGAGCCCCTTGTCGCCGGTGCTGCTCCTGGCTATGGGCCTGATCGCCGAATGGTTGATGCGCGGTACGGCCATCGATCGCCATTCGCTGTGGATCGGGCGCCGGATCATTGTCCTGTTTGTGGCCTTGAATGTGGCCTTCAACGCCTGGATCTTCATCGACCAAGTGGTGCCTCATTCCCAGCAGTTTCCGGCCGGAGTCCGCGAGTGTTACCTGGATATGGGCCACTGGCTGCGGGACAATACTCCCGACGACGTGGTCATCGCGGCCCTGGACATCGGCGCGGTTGGCTATGGCAGTGAGCGCCGGGTGCTGGACTTGATGGGCCTGGTCAGTCCTGAAGTTTTGGAAGTCGGTGTGGAATTGGGCTTCCAGGAAATGGTGACCAGCGGGGCTTGGCTGAAACTGGGGCCGGACGGCAGCCATCCGGATTATTTTATCGACCGGGCCGAGGGCGAACCGCGCTGGGCCGGGCGCACTGTCGACGGCGTGCGCTTCGACTTGTTGGAAACCTGCCTCATCTCGGGGGTGGGCTTGCGCGAAACCCAGCCCTGGACCGTTGCCCTCTACCGTCTGGTTTCGACCGAAACCCGAGTCAAATCCTCAGCCGGCAAGTAGCTGGCAGCAGGCATGCGTTTGATCACCATCACCGAAACATCGTCGTCCAGAGGGCTGCGGTTGCCAAATTCGCGCACCCGCTGAATGATATCGGCGGCGATCTCTTCCGCGGGCTGATCGCGCCCTTCAATGACAGCCTGCACCAACCGGTCGCGCCCAAAATCTTCGATGTCGTCGGTGACCTCGCCCTGGCTGGGATCGTGGCGCTCGGTGACACCGTCGGTAAAGACCACCAGGATCTCTCCCGGACCCAGCCTGAGGTAGCCGCGGCGATACACCGCATCGGGCAATGGCCCCAGCACCGGCCCGCAGGTTTTCAGTTCAAAAACGTGGTCCTCTTCGGTGATCAATAGCGGCGGACAGTGGCCGCCATTCACATAGGCGATGTTGCCGGATTTTTCCAATTCCGCATAAAAGAGCGAGATGAAGCGGCTGGCCAGACTGGTCTGGTTGATGACCCGGTTGAGCCGGCCGATGGTGGCTGTGATTTTTTCACCTTCGGCCTGTCCCATGCGCATGCCGATGACCACGTCGCGGGCCTGCAGGGCCGCGGGCAAACCATGGCCGCTGGCGTCAGCCATCATCAGTCCCAGGACGTCAATTTCCACTTCCTGAACATCGTAGACATCACCGCCGACGTCGTCGGCCGGCACACTGGCTGCCGCAATGTCAAAGCCGTCCAGAGTGGGCAAGGTGGGCGGGACCAGAGAGTGTTGAATGATCTGGGCCTGGCGCATTTGGCTTGCGAGGGCTTGTTCTTTGAGTTTCAGGCCCACCGAGGCTCGGATGGTTTCCAGAAGCACCAACAGGTCCTCTTCGCTGCCGTGGTGAGTCAGTCCTAAACTCAGGATGTAGGCGGGGTCGCGGCCAACTAAAATGGCGGCCGTGTCACGGCCCGAAAACTGGGCTTCCAATTCCGGGTCGAAGCCGGGAGTCTCCGGCGAGATGACCCACAGGCGTCGGCGTTCGATATCCTGCACCACCTGATAGCTTTTGCTGATGGTTTTACCAGCGATGGCCGCACCGTATTCGCCAATGCTCTCGATGAGCAAATAGTTGGCGTCTTCTTCCCGGTAGAGGCGGCCACTGTCGACGCCGAAGGACTGCGCTTCTTCGCCTTCAACCAACAGGTGCAGGATCTCAAGCAGCATGTTCTCATCGCCGGCCGAGTGGTCGATGCGTTCGAGCAAGCTCTCGACGGTGCGGTACAGTCTCTTGTGCACAAGGGCTCCCAGGATTGGTATGGAATCGGTATCGTCTGACGCACGGCAAAATACCACAGGAATGTGGCTGGGGCCAATGTCCCAGGCGGCTTTGACGAAAAAATGACCCAATCGTGATAAAAACACGCTGGTGTTGAGGGTTGAGGGCGGTTTCTGCGGCCCTTTTCTATTTGGCCGTCGCCCCTGCACGGAACTTGCTTGAGCTTCCGTCGTACCACAATTCCCGGCTCTGTCTCCGCGAAACGCTGGACGTTCGGGCCGGACAGCGATATCGTCATATCTTATTGAATGGCATTCCGTACCAGTGAAAGGACACCCCCGTGGACGAATCCGCCCGGAACAGCGCTCCCCAGGACATCGACGCCGTGCGTGAACACTACCGTTCCATGCGCCAGGAAATCGCCAAAGTCATTGTGGGGCAGGAG
>JADGEP010000086.1 GCA_016744275.1 Candidatus Krumholzibacteriia bacterium
CCGCTATCGTCTGGTAACTCTCCCACTCGATGTTGTTCGAGGGGTCGCCCAACCCGAAAACCGACGAGAGCAGCAACTGCACCGGGCTCGTCCGGCCGCCGACGACCAGGTCCGTGCCCGAGATCGTGTTCGTGAAACTCAACTGCGCCTCGTGGCGAATTCGCTCCACCCCCAGCAGCAAAGCGACACTCAGCGCAATGGCCATGACTGTGAGGCCAATGGTAAAACGGCGATTGCGGAGGGATTTGAGGGAAAGCACAAAAGGACTCATGGCATGACCCTGTCTGCGACCCCGGGATCTGGGTTCAGGGAGATTGAGCGATCAAACAGCGGCGCGAGGGCGGAGTCATGACTGACGAATACCAGCGCGGACTCCGCTTTCCTGCATTCGGCGAAAAGCAGTTCGATGAAGCTTTCACGATTGTCTGCATCCAGGGCAGATGTGGGTTCATCGGCAACAACGACTTCGGGCGAACCGATCAAGGCGCGCGTGGCGGCAACGCGCTGTTGCTGCCCGACGCTGAGATCCGTTACCGGCCGCTGAAGCAGGTCCTCCGTGAGTCCGATACGCTCCAGCAGTCGCCTCGCCTCATTTTCCGGATGCTGAGCCCGGGCCTTCACCTTGTCGGCACGCTGCTTGGAAAATCGCAGCGGCAGCGTGACGTTCTCGACCACGGTCAAGTAGGGCACCAGGTTAAATTGCTGAAAGATGTACCCGATATGATGCGCACGGAAACTGTCACGCTCCGGCCCGGACATGCGGTCGATCCGCCGATTCAGAATCGTGATTGATCCCTGCTGCGGCTTGATAATTCCCGCCAAAAGGCTCAGCAGCGTACTTTTCCCGCTGCCACTGGCTCCATGAACGAAAAGTCGCTCGTTGCTTGCCACCTTCAGCTCCGACAAGGCCAGCGCAGGTTCCTGCTGTCGCGGCCAGGTGTAGCTGATGTTCGACACTTCGATCATGTCCTAGTGCGCCTCCCCTCTTCTTGGTACGGCCTGCTCGCCCAACTCCTGATAACGTTCGACTCCGGCTTCACTCACCAAGTAGCTAATGCTGATCTCCGAGGAGCCGTCTACGAGGAACAGATCTTTGAACACATTGTCGATCATGAGCTCGCCCGTGACCCAGACCGGTTCAAATTGGCTACGGACTTCAAAGGGCTGCTCCAGAGTCACGTAGACGATCTGGTTGGACGGAGGAGCAGGCGTATGGATACAGGCGCCGACCCACGGAACGAGCAGGAATTCGGTCACTTCCTTGCCTTGGAACTCGAGCGGCAGCAGGTAGCCGGGAATCTGGATCTGCTTGCCGTCGAGAGCAGAATTCGTGGAAATGGCGCGCCGGCGGCGCTGCTTCTTGATCACCTCGCGCTGGGCCAGGGTCTCCTCGACGTCAATGCCCTGTTCGCTCAGCCAGGACTTGGCTTCTTCGGCCTCCTTTATCCTTTCTTCCGAAACGGCTTTGGGGAAACTCTGCTGCATGGAGACTGTGTTTTCGTAGATGCTCAACTTCAGCAGTTGCTCGCGGGTCATTTCCTTGAACGGATCTTCGATCGAGACCTCGACCCTGAGATCGTCCCAGTCGAGGACCAAGGGCTCCTGATCTGCGCCGAAAGCCGTATTCAGCCACACAACTGGGGCGAGGAAGAAGACGAGAAGCGCAATACTCGGCATAGGCGTGACGATCGATCGATAATTCATAATGGGTTTTCGCGGTCTTTCCTGATTGTGTGTGGGCGTAGTCACCGTGAGAGACCCAACCAGATCTGAATTTTAGAGGACACCTTGCACTTATAGACGCGGGCCCGATTAATGTTTCCCCGTCTGTCTTGTGGGCTCGAGTATAGCACCTCACCCGGTCACACCCAAACAGTCCGTTCGCGTTGGTATTATTGCGGTTACGACAGACCGAGTACAGACAACCAGGCGCCCAGATGCTTCTTTCCCAAGGATAGGAAATACAACCGCCCACTCCCGACGCGCTGCGATCTCGACATAACGCCGTTCAATCCCCCGACACTTCGGAGGGATCCTCATTCTTGGAGATCGTTCCGTAAGCAGTTGGGAAGTACATCAGGATCAGGTTGGCGTTGTAAATATCGCATACTCCACCACTAAGTCGATCGCCGACCAGGTAAAAGGTGGCGATACCAGAACCGGAGACCGGAAACACGTCGGTTGTCGACAAAGAGGGAACACTTAAACCTCCGCCGGCTGCGGGCGGCCGGACATGAGTCACAATACTGTCAGAATCATGGGTCGCCGCGGTCGTGCTGATGCTCATTCTCACCCGTGATTCTGTACCTGAATTGTGATAGATCTGTAGATTGGCAGTGCCAATGGCCACGACATAGCCGCTTGCGGGATGAAAAATCTGCTTCGTTGTGACATTCACATCGGTGCTGTTCAATGAGAATGCAGAAGCATTCCTCACCGCAGCCACCCCAGGCTCGTCAAAGACGTCCGCAGCCCGAACCGAGTTGTCCAATATCTCGTCCGAGGCCACCCCACCACTGGCGATGTCGTCGGCCTCGAGGGAGTCGTTGAGAATGTCGATCCCGGTGAGAGTAGAATTGAGAACCTTCTCTCCGGTGACGGCGTTTTTGACCAGCATGTCTGTGGTGATGCCCTCGTTGGCCACGCTCAGCGTACCCGACGTCGTGATTGGTCCGCCGGTCAAGCCCGCTCCTGAACCGACCTGGGTGACCGTACCAACTCCGCCACCGTCCCCACCGCTGACCACGGCCGAATCCGCGATGGCTGCGCGGTATGCCCAGGGCGTCGAGGTCACTTGCAGACGCGGTGCGATTTCCATGTCGGTACCCACGGTAACACCAACCCATAACGCGTCTTCCTCCAGCACCGCAGGCGGCAGATCCACCAAACTGCCCAACAGCACACTGAACACGCCCTCGAACACATTGACCAGAGTGTGGGTTTCAGTCCACAGTGCGGGATCCGCACCCGAACTCACATCATAGATGCGAAAGACGAGATTAAAGTTTCCGTCCAGAGGCGTGCCGTCCAGATCCGAAACGTAACCTTGGTAGTTGAAGACATGCGGAACGGCGGCCGACGCTGAACCCGCCACCACAATCATCAGCAGAAAAATCGATAGTCTCTTCATAGCGGACTCTTTCTATTATTTGACCAAGAGCATTTTCGCGGTCTGGTGGTTGTTTCCGTTGACAAGGCGATACAGATAAACCCCGGACGCGGCCTGGCCCCCGGCATCATCCCGCCCATCCCAGACTTCGCTGTAGATGCCCGGTGTGCGCATCTCGCTGACCAGCGTGCGGACTCTTTGGCCGCGCACGTCAAAAATTGCCAGCTCCAAGTACACGGGTTTGGTGATGCTGAAAGTGATGGTCGTCTGGGGATTGAACGGGTTCGGACTATTCTGCCACAGGCGGTTGGTCAGCGGGGCCAGATCCTCGACCGGTGACACGGACAAGCCACGTTGCACCCGCCAGAACCCGGACCACACCACCGCCCCCGGGCTGCCGCCCACGCCCACAGGATGTGGCTGGCCCAGCGTGCCCTGGTGTCGATGCAATAGACTTTGGCCCCGCATACCGCCGCTTCCCAGTACGCTGGCCTCGAGTTGGTGATTCTGGGCCCAGGCCAGTCCCGGCAGCGCAATGCAGAGGCAGATGGCGACAACCAAGATGGTCGAATGGGTTTTATTCATGTCGATGCCCTCCAAGAAAAAGGCGCAAACGGCGCCCGGACAGCATTATATCATAAAACAAGAGTGTTTTGATCTGTTTATTTTGCAGCCGATCCAGATCGTGCCGCTGCGCCTTATCACCGCTGCGCAGCAGGGACAGCACGAGCACGACCGCGCCGGGAATCTTTCTCATCATCTTGAACTCCATCAGATGCAGGTTAATGTGCTCCACGGAACGGGCGAACGCGGTCCGCATGGCGTCCTCGTGTGGCAGGAGTGTTTGGCTACGCCAGCCTGCACCAGGTTTTCAATGCGGCAATATGGTTGCATGAAAATCTCGTCAACAAGTTCCCGGCTGTAGATCTTTGGCAGCTCCCCTTTGACCTGGGCGACGGTCATATCAACCAAGTTCCGGATCGCATTGATCTTGGCCAAGGTCCAAAGCGAAGTTTCACGCACCGCCTCCAGCATGTAGAGAATCCAGGGTTCCCAGTTTTCATTCTTCGTCACATCAATGAGCAGCTCGTAATAGTCATCCTTGTGCTGCATGATGTAGCGGCTCAGATAGGAGGACAGGCGGTGACTAGAGCTCTCTGGCATTCTCAACACCTCCGGCCAACATATATTTCGGCTGAAACTACGAAACCGGTCGCCAAACTTCCCGGGGTGAGTGAATCCCTGTAAGCTCAGGTGAAACAACAACGTAGTGTTAACGAAAGGGCTGTACGGGGGGAGTTGTGAGTGAGTTTACCCGGGCATAGAGGGGTATTAAAACCCGGCGAGCAGGCTATTCAAGATACCACTTGGGCTGTAACCTGTGTCTATCTCCCTTTGCTTTGGGGCAACGGGAAAAATTGTGCCATGCACCGCCATGGAGACAGGCTCGTAGCCATCCGGTTAGTCCTCTTTTGCTCAAGAAGTCGGTTTACCGGCGTATTTTTCCAGTGCGGCCACCAGATTCAGTTTGCGCACCGGTTTTTTCAGGTAGTCGTCCATTCCAGATTCCAAACACAGATCTCGATCGCCGGCCAGCGCGTTGGCGGTCACTGCGATGATGGGAATGTGCTCGTTGGTGTCCTCTTCCAATTGTCGGATGTGTCGCGTGGCTTCGTACCCATCCATGACCGGCATCTGGCAATCCATCAGGATACAGGAATAGGAGTTTTCGTCGAGGGCTTCCAGGGCTTCTTCACCGTTCTCGGCAAGTTGGCTATTGTAACCTGCTTGTTCCAGGATCCTCTCAAGAACCAGACTGTTGAAACGGTTGTCTTCGACGATGAGTAAGGGGAGTGCCGTCGGCTCCCTATCGACAGGCGTCAAGCTTTCACCGGCCTCGGCCGGAGTGGTCGCGAGGCTGATGGGGATACCGAAGCTGACCACCGTGCCTCGTGGCTCGTTAGCGACAAACTCCAACTTCCCCCCCAAGGCTTCCAGACAGAGGTCACCCAGGGCAAGGCCCAAACCGAAGCCCGCATGCCGTTTCTTGGTCGACATATCACCCTGGACAAAGGGCTCACGCAGTTCTTTCAACCGTTCAAGTTCGATGCCGCAACCGGAGTCGGTGATCCTGGCGTGAAGCTTGTGGTCATTGAAGTCGATCTCGACTCTCACCGAGCCGCTGTCTGAGAACTTCACCGCATTGTGTATTAACAGCCCCAGGGAACGTTCGAAGGCCCACTCGTCGAGGCAGACCCACTGGGGCACGTTTTCCGAGAGTGCGTACTCGATCTGCAGCCCCTTTTTCCTGGCGGTAGCTTCAAACAGCTCATAGATCCGGCGGCAACAAGCTGGCAAGTCGATCGCTTTTACATGTTGTCTGCGATCCCGTGCTTCTGTCAGGTCCAATATACCGGTGAACAACTCCAGCAGCTGTTCACTCGACTCGCGTAGCAAACCAATCTCACTCTTCAGAGCGGTCTCTTGCGTCTCCAGAAGGAAGTCGGCGGTCCCAATGAGCGCGTTCAATGGCGTTCGTATCTCGTGGCTCATGTTTGCCATGAACCGATCCTTGACCTCGTTTGCAAGCCGAAGTTCCTCTTCCGCACGTCCGCGTTCCACGGCGAGGCCGGTCAATTGCGCCGCTGCCCGGAGCGTGCTGAGCTGCAAGACAGTCGGCGATCTGGGCTCCGGACTGTAGAGCGCCAGGGCTCCCATGACCCGCCCGCCCTTGGTGGCGAACGGATGCGACCAGCAAGCCGCCAGGCCGGCCTTCTTGGCGAGCTCGGCAAAGGGAACCCATAGTGGGTCTTTCTGGATGTCCTCGACGATCACCGGGACATTCCAGTATATCGCCGTGCCACACGCACCGACGGTGGGGCCAATTGCGTAGCCGTCGATCGCATTGTTGTAGTCGTCAGGGAGGCTGGGGCCGGCCCCCTTCACGAATCGCCCATGGGCAACAAGGAGGATGGAACATTTTAAGCCCGGGTTCTGCTCCTCAACGATCATGGCGATCTTGTGCAAGGTGCTCTTGACCGTAACTTCGGCTCCGTTCTCCTCGCTGGATGCGACGGCCTCGCAACTCTCGACACACCGACCGAGTACGAAAGAGCTATCTTTCTGGCCCCGTATCCGTAGATCCAAGGAAAGCGAGGTGCCGTCGCTTGTTATGTGACGCACACGACAGTTCTCATCGCCGCCCTCAATCGCGCGACGATAGACCTGTCGATCATCAATCTCGACCCAGTCAATGAACGGTTTTAACCCAAGCTCTGCTTCGGTGAAACCCACCTTGGCAAGAAACGAAGGGTTGCAACGCACGAATCCGCCGGCCCGAGTTGAACGGACGATCATCGGTGGGTTGGTGTGTTCTTCCATGACTGTGCTCGATTCTATTTTCGGGTCGACTTTGCCCGGTTGAATTTGAATGTCCGGAGACAGCTCTTCACACCCATCGAGCCCGCAGCACGAGGGTTTCCTTTACTCAAACCATCGGGTTCGAGGGCACCGGCCTTAAGTTCTATTACTGCGATTGGGTCTCTGACATTGGGGGCCTGGTGCGATGCATCTGGGCATATTTTTATCCAGGTCCTGTTGCCAAGTGGCGGAAATTGTGGGTACTTCGGCATAATTCGGCTACAATTTCCATCTGGCACAATCCACTATCCACCGGCTTCCCGAGGGAGATTCCGATGCAACGCATCACACCATATCTACTGGCTATTTATCTTGTATTGGGCCTGGCACCCGCAGCGCCCGCCGTAGAATCGGGCGCCTGGCTCGCGAGCATCCAGGAACTCTACGAACTGCACGACCCCGATCTGCGCCCCTTCCTGCTCGAGGAAATGGCTCAATTCGAGATCGCCCACCCACGCAACGAGCGGGTCGCGGCAATCTGGTTCTACCGTGGAAGTCTCCTCGCTGAGAAGAAGGAACACGAAGCCCTGGCGTCTTGGCTAAAAGTTCTCGTGCTGGCGCCCAATTATGAACACGCGGCGACCGCCCGCGACGGCATTCTGCGCATCGCGACCGAGAAGGGCAAATACAAGGATACCGCGGCAGCGTTTCGTGAGGCGCTGGAAGAGCTGCCGGTCTCCGGTAGCCCAGCAGACCGCCACTTCCATTTCGTCGAGATGTTGCGCTCGATCCTGCATAGCGGGTTGCACGACGCTATGATCCGCGAGTGCTACGGATTCAGCGCCCGCTACCCGGCCGACCAGCGCACCGACCGCATGCTGGTTTGGCAGTCCGACACTTACGCCGCCGCCGGCGACGAGGATGGAGCCGTTGCTGTCCTGCGCAAGACCGCGCGCCTGTTCCCCCAGTCAAAACTGCGACCGGATATGATGAGGCGTCGCGGGCTGCTCCTGTTCGAAGACCTGAAAAAGCCCGGGCGGGCCGAAGAAGTCTTCACCGAGTTGAACGAGACGTTCCCCGACCACCCGGCCGGGGCGCTGGCGCTGTACGATCGTGGGCGAGTCAAGGCCAAGCAGAAGGACCCCGAGGGTGCGGCCGCCGACTACCGGGCTTTTGCCGATCGCTATCCCGGCGACGAGAATACCCTGGACGTTCTCTTCGAACTGGCCGCTTTGACACACGACAAGCTGAAGGCATGGGAACGCACTGATGCGATCTACGAAGACATCGTACAGCGCTTCCCCGACGACGAACGTGCCCTGGGTGCGCTGGAGAGTTCGGCGAAACTCAACCGCGATAAGCTAAAGAACCTGGAGCGGGCTGCGGCTCAGTTCGCGCGGGCCGGGGAGCTTTTCCCCGAGCACGCGGACGCCCCGGGCCTGGCATTGGCCGGAGCAACAGTGGCCAAGAGCAAGTTGAAGGACCTGAACCTGGCGATCACCTACTGGGAGCAGATTCGCACGACATGGCCGGATAGCGAAACGGCGCGCAAGGCAACCAAAGAGATCGAAAAAGCGCAGAAGAAGCTGGCTGAAGGCAAGTAGGTCCGGCACCCGAAGCACGCAAACCGACCGCGACTCAGCCGAGAATGGTTTCGAGGGATTCCTGGAGGTCACGAAGCCCTGTAGTCCGTGAACAAGGAGCAATACATGATGATTCAATCTCAGAAGGCCAACGCCTCCTGACTACACAAGAGTTGCCTGGTCGAGATGCCGGAAAAAGGCAGGCAAGTACCAGGGGAAGAGTCAACTATTCTGCTCAGCAGAGAAGAGACATGGTATTGTGGATGCTACAGAGCCCGGCGCGACAACACCTCCGGTGGTGCTACAATCCGCGCCAGATGTCCCCCGCCACCCTGCACCATTTTGAATCGGGAGCCCGCACATGAGAAAGCCGCGCCGCACCACTGTTCTGTCCATATTGCCGATCATGCTGCTGACTCTGTGCGCCAGCACCCCCGGCCTGGCTGGAGACCTGATTGTCGATGGCGATTTTGAGCAGCAGAAAAACGGCGCCGATCTGCGCAAGGATGGCAAGGGCCCCGACTGGTACGAAAGCCGCAAGGAATCTCCCGAAAGTGCCGGACTGCTGAAACTGAGCCGGAAGGACATCGGTGGCAATGCGACGCAAAAAGCGATGATCAAGGCCGACCCCGAGCGGAACACCTACCTCAGCCAACGTTTCACCAGCCCCCAAGACATGGAATTGAGCGTGACCTTCGACATCTTCGTCCGCGAAATCCTGCCCGAAGACAACCGTTCGGCCTTCGTCATGCTCGGCGCAATCAAGGACAAGAAGGGTGGCCCCAACTCGACGGGCAAGGAGCGCTTCGCCTTCCTCGGCTTCGAAAACGCCGAAACTCCGGGCCGGATCAACCTCTTTGCCCGCGAAGGCAAGACGAAATGGAGCGGGAAGACCGCGGTCGTGAATGGACTCGAACTGGAAAAGTGGTACACGATCCGCCTCGAGGCCCACGTGCTCGACGGGTACTACACGGCCGAGGTCGTCGGCGTGGCCGACCCCTTCGAACTGGACTGTTTCTACCCGAAGGGTCACGCCCCGGACCAGATCACCCATCTCAGCTTTGCCAGTTGGAACGATGGCGCGGGCACGTTTTACGTGGACAATGTCGTGGTGCAGGCGCCCTAGCGGGCAGCCGACCCTTTCCTCACCACTGCGGGATGCGGCTTTGCGGCATGCCCGAAGGTGATGTCCGAGGGGAGTTCGGGGCGAATCATCGAACCCCATCTCCCGACGATCGAGAAATTCTTATTTGGCTCCTCGGATGGACGGAAACCGGAACTCATGCTAAGCAAGCCCCCTTTCCCAGTCGGTTACGCTAAGAAAGAGTTCTTTACTAACTCCAAGCTCTATGAAACAATTCTTTCTTAACGAAAGGATCAACCATGGCCCGGACCACCGGAACCTACGAGACGACCAGTGTCGCCGGCGAGAACGTGAGAACGTTCATCCCCCGCTCCCTGCCGCCCACAAGGCCAAGACTGCATCTGGTGGGTAATCTGACCGATGCCCTGCGCCGGGCCGAAGTCGCCATCGACCGCCTGGAGGCTGCCGGACGCATGGTCCCGTCCCTCGACTGGTTCGTCTACGCGTTCGTGCGCAAGGAAGCGGTGATCAGCTCTCAAATCGAAGGCACCCAGGCCTCACTCGACGATTTGCTGGCCACCGAAGCGGAGGCCCCCACCCCCGCAGCCCCCGAGCACGTCGAGGAGATCTGCAACTACCTCGAGGCGCTGACCTATGCGCGTGGCCAGCTGCAGCGAAAGGGTGGCCTGCCTCTGTCTACCCGCCTGCTGAACGGCGCTCACCGGCGCCTCATGTCTGGAACGCGCGGCCACGACAAGCAACCGGGGAAGCCGCGTCGATCCCAGAACTGGATCGGCGGGACGCGGCCGGGCAACGCGCGCTTTGTTCCGCCGCCGCCCCATCGGATCGGTGAACTGCTGGGCGCGCTGGAAACTTTTCTGAATGACGACGAATCGCTGCCGCCGTTGGTGCGGGCCGGGCTGGCACACGTTCAGTTCGAGACCATTCACCCCTACCTCGACGGCAACGGTCGGGTGGGGCGCCTGCTGATCGCCCTTTGCCTGGAGGAGTGGAAGCTGCTGACCGAGCCGCTGCTCTACCTGAGCCTCTTCTTCAAGCGGCACCGCACCGAGTACTACGAGCGTCTGTCCGCGGTGCGCACTGCCGGCGACTGGGAGGGCTGGCTAGCCTACTTCCTTGAGGGCGTTGCCGTGATCGCCAACGAGTCGGTGCATCTGATCCGCGACCTGTTCGGGATCATCGAGACCGACCGGAAGCGATACCTGGAGTCGTCGGCGGCCACGGTCTCCGGGGCGCGGCTGTTCGAGAGCCTCGCGGGTAACCCCATCGTCACGGTGAGTTCGGCGGTCCGGATCTGCACGACGACCCGGCCGACGGCGTCCAAGGCGATTTCCTCGTTATGCGAGGCTGGCATTCTGGAGGAGACGAGTGGGCGGAGTCGGGATCGGACGTATGCGTACCGGAAGTATCTGGACCTGCTAAGGGTGGGGACTGAGGTCGCCCGCTAGCGCAGTACCCTCCGCGTAAATACAAAAACCCCGCCACTCAAAGAGCAACGGGGTTCCATTCATCAGCCTGTAGGCTAACGGTTCAGCTTACCAACGGCCGCCTCCGCCACCACGGGGACGACCGGTCTCGCGGTCGTTGATCAGTGCAACGCTGTGCACATTGCCATGCTGGCCGAACAGTTCACGGACATCGTCTTCGGTGGCCGTGAAGGGCAGGTTGCCTACGTAGATTTTCTTCAAGATCTTTTCTCCATGTGCCGGCTTGCCGGCTTAACCAAGCGGTCAGAATCTCCAGCTTCTTCTGGAAAACTCCTGACGCTTCTAACTGGCTCGACGTTCTTTTGAATCATCGAACCCCATCTCCCGACGATCGGGAGAATCTTATTTGGCTCCCGGGTAGGACGGGAAAGAGAATTCGGACTCTGAGAATGGGACTGCCCCCCAACACCTCCAGGCTACCCAAAAGTAGCCGTTTGGAGATGCCGGAAATTGGCAAGCAAGTCCCCCCACTTGGAATCAGTCTTTATCGAACAAACCGATCAGCCCGACAAAGGCGGCGAATCCAACTCCGGCAATGGGCCAGACAATCCAGGACCTACCCCAGTCCATGGTGATAAAGCTCCAGCCCAGATAGATGGCCACCACCAAGGGCCAATAGAATGCGCCCAGTTTTTCGATACGCTTGGTCTCGGACCGATTGTTCGCCGAGTATTCCCCTTCCTGGAGAATACACTTGTAGGCCGTTTG
>JADGEP010000087.1 GCA_016744275.1 Candidatus Krumholzibacteriia bacterium
CTCGTATTCACTTAGAGTAGCGTCGGCCACCGTCTCGGTGCGGTTGTAGCGATCCGACGTCAAAACAGTATTGGCTCGACTGCGGGCGCTGCGAGCCTTGTCCAAGGTCGTCACCGCATATTTTTCAGCTTCATCAGCCATCGCCGCGGCGATCAACACATCGGCGGCCCCCAAAACTTCAATCCGGATGGCCTCGAGCTCGGCGGTATCAAACAGGGCCTGAGATTTTGCCGCCTCCTTCAAGCCACCCTTCACATCGCCCTCTTCCACCTTCTTGGTGGCTTTCACGAATTGCTCTTCGGCCAACTGATACAGCTGAGGTACGCGGGCGGGCCCTCCGGCTTTGCGAGCCTTGGAGCGAGGGTCCAAATATTCCTGCAACGAAAGCTTGCAGACGTCCGTCGTTTTTCTTGCATTGGCCGTGTATTCGGCCGCTTCAGCCACATGTTTGTCGAGGTTTGCTTGCTTTTTGCCTTCGGCGACGTCCTTTTTCGCCTTGTTGTAAGCCTCCATGGCCTTTTTCCAGGCTTGGGGCGAAAAAACATCAGCTTCAGCCATGCGAGCGGCGTCCATGGCGGTTTCCAGCTGTTTGAATCCCGTCTGATCGGCTGCCCAGGCTTGGCCTGCCACCAGAAACAGCAGAATCAGGGCGAAACTGCTAAATTTTGCGCTATTCATGACATTCTCCAAGCAATGGGTGAAACAAGGCACCAGCGGCAATCCCATTGCCGCAGTAAAACCATGACCTGATGAGCAATTTTGGTGCCGATATGGGACTTATGAGGAATCCACCCCCTGCGCGGCGTTGAAACCAGGACGAGCCTTGTGATATAATGAGGGCCTATTGGGAGACTTATCGGGGGGCTCAAGAGCTGAAATGAAAAATAATCTCATATTATTGGCGATCCTATGGAGTGGGGTCTCATTGGCGCCAGCCGCCGAACCCAACCCCATCTCGGTGCCCAAACACCCCTCCCATCAACTCACCGCTTTACAGCAGTACAGCCACGCCCGGGCAAGCGACCGGTATCGTGGAAATTCCATTGTCCTGATGGATATCGATGGCGACGGGTCAGACGAGTTCATCAGCAGCAAATTCAGCTACATCACCGCCCAAAAATTCAATACCAACGCCGATGTCACTCTTTACCAAATGAATTTTCCGCCGGAATTCGAAGGCCTTGACCCTCTGCACGCCATCGTTTCGCTGGTGGCCTGTGCTGACCTCGACGGCGATGGGCGCGAAAACCTGATTGCCTGGGGCAATACCCCCGACCACCAAAAATGGCGTTTCTGGAATCTGGACCCCGCCACCGGTCGCATCATCTCCGAATTTGATCTCGCGGGCGGCCCAGACGTTCGCCTGGATGGCCAGTGGGATGGCGTCTATTACGTCACCGGTTCGGTGCCTGTCACCGCCAGAGGCCGGGAAATCCCTGCCCTCATCATCGGTTGCACAGTCGGCTACGATCGCTACAACCGCCGGATCATGGCCGTCGATCCCCGCAATGGCGACATCCTGTGGAGCTTTGCCTTCGGTCCCAACCCCTTCTTCCACAATACGCGCATCGCCGACCTCGATGGCGACGGCCGGCCGGAAATCATCGTCCTGGGAAGGTCGCCCGACAATCTCGGCGGTGAGCTGGTCAACGGCACTTCGGACAACGAGACCAGGCTCTTTGTCCTGGACCAGCAGGGACGACTGCGCTGGTCCCAACGCCTGGGCGGCAGCTATGGCAATGGCGAGTTTGATCTGGCCGACATGACCCGCGACGGTCGGCTGGAGATCATCACCAGTACTCGCACCACGCCAGATATCTGGGGCGAGCTCGTCGTTTGGGACCACAGGGGCAAATCGGTGGTCAGTCACACCGACAGCACCCAGTTCGACGCCGTGCGGGTGGTCCAACGAGAAGACCGGGACTACCCCTCACTTCTAGTCACCAGTTCTGACTGCCGATTGCAGGAATTCGATTTCACTCCGGGGGGCCTCGACTGGAGGCGCGGCGCCCTTCTGGAAAGCTATGGACACATCGGATATGTCGGTGACCTTCTACCCGCACGCGGCCATGAAATTGTCGTCTCCACCCACGCTGGTCCCACCTATATTTTCGATCGCCGGTTGCGCCCCATGGCTGTAACCAAGACCGCGAAACGTGCCTGGAATACCGAGACTGTTGTCTGGCGGCCAAACCCCAACGTGACCTATCTCATCTGGCCCAACTTTCCGGCGTCGGTTCTGCTGCTGAGCAATGCTCCCTTTGCCTGGTCCCGCCTTTTGCCCTACGCCTACGCCTCCGGTGTTCTACTTCTTCTGGGTCTCGTCTGGTTGATCGTGCGCCGACCGCGCCCCATCGATGCCCACCTTCTGCGTGAAACCCGCTTGAATCTTTTGGACAATCTGGAGTTGTCCAGCCATGGCGCCATTGCGCCCCTCAAGTGCGTGCGCCGGTTGGCGTGGCACCTCAGGGCCTTGCAATCTGAACTCGGCGACAACGCCAAAGTCGAAGTCCGGATGCGCGAAGCCTGGACCGAATGCCACGAGTCGGCTCTGCCTCACCTCAAGGGAATCCTGGACCGCGCCCAACTGGCTGGTCTTTCCGCCGACAACATCAGTGTCGTGGCCACGGCAACAGCCGGGATGGAAAAGCAGTTGGACTTGCTGGCCCAAAACAATTTCCGTGACGCCAATCGGGCCACCATCGCCGAGGAACTGGAATCTCATGGCAACCAGGCCGACGCGGCGTTGCTCAAGCTGAGGGATGAAGTGGCCATCCACTTCCGCGCCAATATAGCGTTTGTCATGAACCGGGTTCGGGCCGCCAACGACCTGGCCCTCAATGAGGCCCATATCAGCGTTCAGATGGGATTCGCGGCCGAAGCCGCGGGCGGGGGCGCAGATTTACAAGGAGCGGCGCCTGAATCCATAGGCCTGTGTGATCCGCGAGAATTGGAGTTTGTACTCGACAACCTGGTGGGCAACGCCATCGGCGCCATGGGAGCGTCGCCCGTGCGCACGTTGCAGGTTTCCTGGCGCACTTCAGATGGAATGCTCCTGATCGACGTCAAGGATTCCGGACGCGGCCTGCGCGAAGAGGACTGGAACCGAGCCCTCAATTCTCGCTACTCCACCAAAACTTCAGGTGGCGAAGGCCTGCCCACGTCGCGCAAATATCTGCGCAAATATGGCGGCAACCTCACCATCGTACAGAGTGCTCCGGGCAAAGGGTCCACCTTCCGTGTGGCCCTGCCGATAAACTGATCTGACCTCGCTGCCATCAGGACAAAAAAAGGCGCGGGAGAAAACTCCCGCGCCCCGAAATCCCGTCCAGTATTCGAACTACTTGGAGGCGATTTTTTTCTGCACCTTGGCGACTTTCTTGTCGTAGTCGGCCTTCAGTTCCTTGGCGTCCTTGCCACAGCAACCCTTGGCGTCAGCAACAGCGGAAGCGCAGCACTTGTGCATGTCGGCTTTCACCGCGCACTCGGCCTTGTGGGTCGCAACCTTTTTGCCAAAGTCGGCCTGCAGCGCCACGGCGCTTTTGCCACAACAACCTTTTTTGGCACTCACGGCCTCGGCGCAACATTTGTGCATGTCGGCTTTGACCGCTTTGACGGCCTTGTAGTTGGCGTAAGACGCCTTCACCGTCTTGGCATCTTTGCCGCAGCAACCCTTGTTGGCTTCAGCGGCCTCGACGCAGCACTTGCCCATCGCAGCCTTCACCTTTTTACCGTGATCGTGACCCGGGCCAGCCAGAGCAACCGTGGCAACCATCGCCACCAAAGCCAAAGCCAGAACACTGGTGTATGCAAACTTCTTCATCGTTCTTCCTTTCAACGCCGGGATAATCCCGAACGAAACGGGGGCCCCACCCCCCAAAACTGTCCATTTCCCGTGGATGCTAGTCAACTCCTACGCAAAAAGTATAGGATGGGTTCCGGGAATGGCCAGTGCGCGGCGCTCGCTATTTTCAGCCGCAAAATCATGGCCGCCGCAAAAAAACGGCGGAGTAGCTCGTCAGTGCCTGTGAGGCGTTGCCAACAGGTTGCCCGCCTCACCAGCAGCTACCGCGTAAGCACATCCAATGCAACAACTTAAAAACTGACGGGTCAATTCGCCGATTTTTTTCGTCACGAATGTCGATTTCTTGTAATAAATCCCTCAACAGCAACACCAACAGCAGATCAAACAAACTCTCCGGCTCGGCCGGTTTAACTGATAGAACGATCGCAAGTGAGGCCTGTCATGTACGAAGTGGAACAGAATATCGACCGCCGCAATAGCCAGGCGTTGAAACACTACCTGTCAACGATCGCGCGGTATGACCTGCTCACCAAAGAACAGGAAGTCGATTTGGCCCGGCGCATCCGCGAGGGCGACCAGGAAGCCCTCGACCACATGGTCAATGCCAACCTGCGCTTTGTCGTGAGTGTTTCGAAACGCTACCTGAACCGTGGGCTCAGCTACATGGACCTGATCGCCGAAGGCAATGTGGGCTTGATCACGGCGGCCAAAAGGTTTGACGAACGCCGCGAATTCCGCTTCGTGACCTACGCCGTCTGGTGGATCCGGCAAACGATTCAAGCGGCTCTGCAAGACCAGACCCGCACAGTGCGGCTGCCGGCCAACCGAGCCCGCGAGGCCTCAAAGATCACCAAGGCTGAACGCAAATTGGAACAGGAGCGCATGACCGGAGTGCCGGATGCCGACCTGGCTGCCGCCGTGGACTTGTCTCCGGCCAAGGTGTCCCAGATCCGGGCCGCCTGCCGCCCCAACGTTGCGCTGAATGAGTCGCCGTTTGAAAACGCGCCCTCGCTGGCCGACGTGCTGAGTGATCCGGAAGCCGTACTGCCACACGAGGCCCTGGAAAAATCCGACCTGAATCACGAACTGGATCTGGCCCTCGCCCAGCTCAGCGATCGCGAACGCCAGATCATTGAGCGGTATTACGGATTGGGCACCTCGCCGCGCATGAGCCTTGAGGCCATCGGCGAGTCCATCGAGTTGTCCCGCGAGCGGGTGCGTCAGATCCGCAATCGGGCCTTCGAAAAGATCCGGGATTGTTATCAAGGGCAGGTCCTGGCCGACTTCCTGGCCTAACGGCTCGATATTCAGCAACTGAGAGCACGAGAAAAGGACCCTCTACGGGTCCCTTTCTCGTTTCCGACAGCCGGTGCGGTATTACCAACGCCGAGGGGGATCGGATTTGTCGGTTCATAGTGACCGGCTGGTCGGGTCAAAAATTTTAAGCAGGAGGCCAGAGCCACTATCAGAAACCGCTGATCGATCTTCGGGGGGGCATGTTACCCGTCGATCTTCTCCACAGCTCCCAACCTGATGTCACCTCGGGATCCTGATGGTGACCAGGTGAAACGGAATCCCGTTCGCAGAAAATGACACCAATCGCGGCCGAGCTGGCCTCCTGTTCACGTGACCGTCGACGGGGTGCGTCAACTGCTCACGTGAGTCAGGAAACGATTTTTCCGGTCTTCCTGCCTGAAGGGCAGGTGAGGGATACCTTAAGCTTGGTCCCGAGTGTCTCTAGTTGTTTGTTTTCAACACATTACCTTCTGCGAAGAAATTCAGTTTTTTTTCTCCAAGGCGGATCAATTGCCGTCCGGGCCCGCGATGAGCATCAAATCGCCAGCTGCTTCACCCATTTTTGGGTACAAAAACAGGTTCCCACCCGGCGCCACGGCCACTCCTGCGCCCTGCAAGCCGGGCAATTCCACCAACAATACCGATTGCCCGGCACTCAAATCATGCTCCAGGAGCAGGGCTGTGCCGCCGGTGCGCATGACCCAGATGATCCGATCGTCGACCAGGCGCCAGTTGAATCGGTCGCGCGGCAACAGATCGGCCAGGACCAATTCCGGAGCCAGACGGCCACCACTTTGGCGCCGCCATAATCCAGGGCGATCCGGACGCGTGAAATAGAGCGTGCGCCCATCGGCGGCTTCCTGAGCCACAACGCCTCCGCCGCGCGTCACCTGTGAAGCCGCTCCGCCTTGCAAATCCCGCCGATAGACCTGCCATCCCGAGCCCGCGTCGGCTCCGATCAACAGAGCGTCGCCCGTTGCTCCCCAGGCCGCGAATACCTCACGTCCCAAGCCGGTCGTGATTCGGCGGGGCACGCCGCCGGCCGGTTCCACCACCAATATCTGGTATTCGCCGTCAATTACCGCATTGCAGGCCAAACGATCGCCCTGCGGCGACCAGCGCAAATTTTCCACCACCGCGGCCTTCAATGAAGTCAACCGGCGCATGTTTTTGCCCTCGACGTCGCTCAGCCAGATTTCCGGATTCCCGCTGCGCGCCGAAACCAGGGCAATGGCCTGCCCATCGGGTCGAAAGTCGGCGCCTGTTTCCCAACGGGTCGAAGTGATGAACGACTCGCTGTCCGCTTGCCAGGTCGTGCGATCTCTCAAGCTCACCCGCCACAGGTCCTGATCGACCCGCACCTGTTCGTAGACCAGGTCGCCGCTGCCCCGGGCAATGGTGGGGTTCCAGGCGAAATCACCTGGAGTCGGGATCAATCGGGCCGGCCCCCCATCAAGAGGCGCCCGCCAGAGATTAAAGATGCCCGCCGGTGCGGCGGCGTACACCAGGGCCTGGCCGTCGGCCGTCCACGCCAGCCCCTGCCGGTTGTCCGGGCCCTTGGCCAGAACCCGAGCCTCGCCCCCGACAACTGGCGCTACAAAAACGCCACTGCCTCCGGTGCGGTCTCGTCCGATCCAAGCCAACTGCTGGCCATCAGGTGAAAAGCGGGGCTGGAAATCGCCGCCGTTGTCCACCCGGTCGCTGGGCACTTCGGTGGTCGCCAAACTCGCCAGATTCAAAAGAAAAAGGCGATAGTGTCCGTTTGGCTTTCGGGCCGAAAACGCCAACCGGGATCCGTCGGGCGACCAATCCAGGCCTTCGATGAGATGACGCACCGCATGCAACCGGCGCACCGCACCACCAATGCTGGGCACCAGGCAGATGGTGCTCATGGTGTCGGAGGTTTGTACGAAGGCCACCGATTGGCCATCGGGCGACCACACCGGCCAGGCTGCCCATCCGGGTTCATCACTCAAACGCAGGAGCGATTCACTATTGCGCTGTTTGACATGGATCGCGGCGTGTTCGTCGTCCGGACCCGACCAGGCGAAAGCTACGCGCATGCCGTCGGGAGACAGGGCTGGGTGATATTCACGACCAGCGAAGGCGGTCAACGGGACGGCTGTTGGCCCTTCAAAAATGGACGCATCAACCGCACGGTCGCGCTGCAGCAGCGAAGGTCCCCAAAGAGCGATTGTCGCCAGCATCGCGGCCACCAACAGCCAACGCAACCACGTGCCTTGCCGTCGCGGTGCGGCCGGTGCCGCGTTGCCGTCGGGTGTTTCTGGGATTCGCCGTTTCGGCGAGGGCGCAGCTTCGCTCAATTCCGGTTTGGGCTCATCCGGGACAACGGGTTTTTCTGGTTCTTCTGATTCTTCTGGTTCTTCCGGCAAGATCGCTTCGGCGGGCGCGCTGAGCGGCGCAATCAAGCGGTAGCCATTGTTCCGAATGGTTTCGATGTATTGCGGTTGGCGCGCCTGATCGCCAAAAACCCGCCTCAGTTCCGAAATGGCGCGGGTCAGGATTTCTTCGCCCACGACGGCGTCGCCCCAGACCTGATCCAACAGATCCAGGCGCGTGACCAGCTCGCCGGGCTGTTCGGCAAGCACCAACAGGACGGCCATCACCCGCGGTTCGATCTGGACCGGGCCCTCGCTTCCGCTGATGCGGTTCAAAGCCGGCTGGACCAACCACTGGTGCAAGCAAAATGGCGGCGGAAATGATTCCGGATGGTTCATGCGTTATTTACCAATTGATAAAACAGTGCCCCGTGAACCTGATCAATATATAGGATGGCAGGGATTCTGTTCACTCTTCATTTGAAGGGCGGGTTGCAAAATTGGATTTCAGGCTACAGCCAGCACTCCCAACAGGAGCGCCGGCCCAATGCGGGCAATTGACGTTTGGAAAAATCGAATCATGGTGTGAAGATAGCATCTGAACGACGAACCGAGCAAAGGAAGGACTGCCGTGACTGATATTCTGGAGCGCATCTCCCGCGTGGCCCTCACGCCCACCGCCTATCTCGACATCATGACGGCGCAGGCAGAAGGCGACCCCGCGGACCTGAAAGACGAAGGCGAAAGGGAATTGCTGGAATTCACCCAGCTGAACCTGCACCGCACCGGACGACTGGCGCGCACCTGGCAACCTTCAACTGAACTGGCCGCCGCGTTGGCCGGCATTGACCAACCGCAAACCTGGCTGGTGCTCACCGAGCCCTGGTGCGGTGACTCGGCCCAATGCCTGCCCTGCCTGGTGAAGATGGCAGAAGTGCAGCCCGCCATCACGATGCAGTTGGTATTGCGCGACAGCCATCTTGATCTGATGGACCTCTACCTGACCAACGGTTCGCGCAGCATTCCCCGCCTGGTGGCCTTCGATGCCGCCGGCGCCGAGATTTTCCAGTGGGGGCCCCGACCCGCCGCCGCCCAGGACGTTTTTCTGGCGGCCCGAAACGAAGGCCTCGAAAAGCCGGGCATTCAGGAAAAACTGCATTTGTTTTACGGGCGCAACCGCGGCGCCGCCCTGGACGCGGAATTTGTCGCCCTGCTGACGGGCGGTGAACGGTGATCCTGCATCAGGACACCGACTGGCTGGTAGTCAACAAACCCGCCGGTCTGGCAACCCACGCCGGCCGACCGGGCGAACTGGGCGCCGCAGAATGGCTGGCTTTGCACCTGGGACTGGAAACTCACGTGATGTCGCGACTGGACCGGGGCACCAGCGGCGCCTTGTTGCTGGCTCTGAATCCGGCGGCGGCAACCAGGGCCCAGGAAATTCACGAAGCCGGCACATCCAACAAGGAGTACGAGTTTCTATCGACCTTCGACAGCAAGGCCTTGGGCTTGGGCCTCACCTGGACCTGCGATGAAGAACTGGACAGCAAAGCGGCCACGACACGCTTCACACACCTAGGCGCCAGCTCGGATGGCCGCCTTTTTCACTACCAGGCCGAGATTTCCCGGGGCCGCCGGCACCAGATCCGGCGCCACGCCCAAGCTTGCGGCCTGCCTCTTTTGGGTGACGACGAATATGGCGGCGCAGCATTTTCACGACTGTGTTTGCACTGCGCCAAGATCAAGTGGCCAGAGTGGGACGCGCCGGTGACAGCGCCGACACCGGCTTCGTTTTCCGCATTGCTCGGCGCCCACGGTTCCGGCGCCCAAGATGCCGACGTTCAGATCGCCGTTTGCCAAGATCGCCGCGGCCAATGGTTGCAAGCGATCACCAACGCTTTTCGCGCGGTGCATCGCGATGAAATTTCGGGCCTGCCGGTGGCCATCGATATCTATGGCGACTGGTTTGATGCCGTCTGGTTTGACGAAGACACCAGCGACGAGCAACTGACGCGGAAACTGAAACCGGTGCTCGACCAGGTCAGCACTCACTACGGTTGCCGAGGTGGCGTGGTGCGCACCCACCGTCGCAATCCGCATCAAAGAAATCTCGTGGCTGAAGTGAAGGTTGTGGGTGAATCCCCGCCCGCAGTTTTTACCGTCATCGAGCACGGCCTGAAGTACGAAATCAATCTGCTGAAAACCCAACACACCGGGCTGTTCATGGACCAGCGCGACACGCGGCGCCGGATGGCTCTGCGGGCAGGCGAAGCCCGAGTCGCCAACCTCTTCGCCTACACCTGTTCTTTTTCCGTGGCGGCGGCACGGCACGGCGCCGAAGTGATTTTTTCCATCGACACTGCCAAGCCCTGCTTGAATACGGGCAAGGCGAATTTCGCCGCCAACGGCCTGAGTGAAACCGGGCAGGGAAAATTCGTGCAGGAAGATACCCGCAAGTGGCTGGCGCGACAGATCCGCAAACGAGATCAGGATCCGGGCAACTGGGCTGGATATGATCTGATGATTTGCGACCCGCCCGTCTTCGCTTCGGCTAAAGATGGTGGTCGTTTTTCCGTGGAAAAAGAATGGCCCCATCTGGCTGAAAGCTGCGCCAGCTTATTGGCCAGGAACGGTGCCGCCATTTTTGCCAACAACCACCGCACGGGCGATCATCGCTTCTACCGCCGGGCACTCAATGACACGTTCAACTCGGTGATAGACCTGCGGCCGCCCCTGGATTATCCGATCTTCCCAGGGCGGCCGCATCATGTGCGCACGTTTTGGTGCGAGTAGGAATTAGTCCTCGTCCGTCAATCCCATCTCGATGACGCTGGTCAGCGGATCGTAAGTCGCCGCCAAACGGTCGCGATAGGGCTCCAGCGAAGCGCGAATCTGCTCGGGCAGACCTTCTTCCCAGGGGAAGCGCAGGCTTTCCAGGTTCATGGCTTCCACTTCGGCGCTCAGTTGGGCACCCCACGGGTCGTCCGCGGCATCAGCGCCGACGGGTAAGCTGGCCTCATAGGCCGCCAGTTGATTGGACATCACTGTGGTCTGGATGTTGTTCACGAATCGCCGCACGGTCTTTCCCCGACTTTCGCGAGTTTCTTCTTCTTCATCATCGCTGTCCCAATTCACGTTGACGCCGTCGTTGGAGCCGTTGTCGCCCGCCAGTTGGAATCCGGGCCCATCAGTCGGGTCTTTTTCCAGCAGGACGAAGTAGGACAGTGCATAGATGTACTGGTACTCGCCCACCCCCATGTCCTGCGCCAGCAAGGCTTCGTTACGCTGATTGATGAAGCCCAATAACGCCGGCACCATCTTCATGCCCGCCTGCGCCTTGGCGACCCAGTTGGCGCCGTCCTCGTCCAGGATGTTGAGCATCTCGGATGTTTCGTTGCGGAAATCCGCCATGTCGTCGCGCACACCCAGGAAGGCCTCCATCCGGTCGGCGGCTATGGAACCGTCCAGATTGGGCACAAAATCCTCAGGATCACCAAATCGTGCTTGCACCGCATCGGCGTTCTCTTCAAGGCCCTCGACCTGCTCCTGAATTTTCTTCACGCCAAAATACCCACAGGTGCCAACGCCTCCGAGGATGATCACCATCAGGCCGCACCCGATCCCGCAACCGATAAACCACTTCTTGCCTGCTCCGGCCATGACCATGCCCCTTTGAAGATATATGTGGTGACTGTGGACCGCGTTGTTACCCCGACGAGGGCCCGATTATTCTCCCGGCTCACGCGTCAAACCGGATTCAGGTTGCCGAATGGCCCCGATAACACGACTATATCCGGGCGAATCAGTGCAAGAAACCCCGAATTCGTTTTTTCGGGTGTTTATTTTTTCCTCGCAAAGCGAACTTTTAACCAAGTTCAAAGAGTCATGATG
>JADGEP010000088.1 GCA_016744275.1 Candidatus Krumholzibacteriia bacterium
GCGCGCACAGCGACCTGGGTGGAAGAATTGCTCGGGCTGCTGGCCAGCGGAGAAATTGCGCCGGTGATTGACCAGGTGCTGCCTTTTTCGGCAGCCGCGGCGGCCCATGACCGGCTTGAGGGCCGGCTCAATGTGGGCAAAGTCATCCTGGTCCCCGACGAGAGCCCCGGGGTTTCGGAACCAAAACTCGAAGCGGAAGAAGCGCCCTTGTCGTGAAAGTTTCCGTTGCCATCATCACCAAAAACGCGGCGGTCGAGCTCGACCGTTGCTTGGCCTCGGCGGCGTTTGCTGACGAGGTGGTGGTGCTGGATCAGCATAGCACGGACGAGACCGAGGCTGTTTGTGCCCGGCATGGAGCGCACCTGCATCAAAGCGAATGGCTGGGATTTGGGCCGACCAAGCAAAAGGCCGTGGCCCTGTGCCGGAACGACTGGGTGCTGAGCCTGGATTCCGATGAAGAGGTCACGCCCGAATTGCGGGCGGCCATCGAAGCCTTGCCCGAAGCCCCGGCTCAAGCCGCATTTGCCATCAATCGGCTGAGCCGGTTTTTGGGCAAATGGATCCGGCATTGTGGGTGGCACCCGGAGCATGTGGTGCGGTTGTTTGATCGTCAGCGCGCAGGCTTCAATGACAAACCGGTGCACGAAGCGGTGGAAACCGAGGGAGTGGTGGGGCGCCTGCCAGGGTTGCTGAAACACTACACCTACGAAACCATGGAGCAGTACGTCTCCAAGCTGAATCGTTACACGACCCTGGCCGCCGAGCAGATGCATGCCGAAGGCCGAACGGTCAAACTTTGGCAGGCCGTCATTCGGGCGGAGGCCACATTTTGGCGGATGTTCTTGCTCAAGGGCGGCATCCTGGACGGATGGACCGGCGCCGTATTGTGCTGGTCTTCGGGATTCTATGTGTTGGCTAAATACGTCAAATTGTGGCGGATGGGGAAGCCGTGAAAATCCTGGTGACCCGCACGGACCGCCTTGGGGATCTGGTTCTCACGCTGCCGGTATTTGAGTCCTTGAAAACGGCCTGTCCCGATTGGGAGATCCACGCCATGGTGGCCCCCGGGGCGGTGCCCCTGGTGGAAAACGACCCGCATTTGTCGCGGGTTTGGCAGTGGCGTGAAGATTTGCCTGCCGATGAACAGGCCGCTTTGCGGGCAGAGCTGGCCGCCGAAGGGTTTGGCGCCGCAGTGATGGTTCAGTACCGGCGCGAGTTGGCAAAACTATTGCGCAAAGCAGGCATCGGCCATCGCTATGGGCCCTGGTCGAAGTGGTCCAGTTGGTTCCAGTTGAACCGTGGTGTGCGGCAGAACCGTTCCGGTGGCCAGAACCATGAAATGGATTTTAATCTGCAGTTGGCCAGGCGCCTGCTCAGTGACGAAGGCCATGAGGAGATCCCGGTGCCCGGGCCACGGCTCTATTTGACGGCGGCCCAGAAGCAGGTGGCGCGGGATTTTCGCGCCCACCATGGCGAAGGTCGTTTCGTTTTTATCCACCCGGGATCGGGCGGTTCGGCTCTGAATTGGGAACCGGAGCGATTCGCTGCCGTTGCCAATTTGCTGGCGGCCGATCGTGGCTGTCGGGTCTTTGTCACCGGAGCCGGTCCCGATGCCGCTGTCGTGGCCGAAGTCGCCATTCACCTGCACGCGGCTGTGGGCGTTTTGCTGGACAAATTCAATCTCCGGGAATTCCTGGGTGTGTTGTCGGCGGGAGACCTCTTTGTTGGACCCTCCACGGGGCCCTTGCACTTGGCGGCGGCGCTGGGTGTGCCGACCGTGGGACTGTTTCCGCCCGTGCGTACGATGCATCCCAACCGCTGGGGCCCGCGCAGCTTCATGGGCCCCCTGGGGCGCGATCTGGTGCCCGACCTGGAATGCCCGGCGCGGCGGGTGTGTCGCGAAAAACGTTGTGATTTTTTCAACTGCATGAGTGAATTGCGGACAGAGTCTGTTCTGGCCGCCGCCCGTAAGATTTTGGGTTCGGAGCTCGTTTGAGAGCGTCCGCCCGAGGAGGAATGGTTTTGAAAGCGTTCACCGCACCTTGCCGCCAACAGATTGCACTGGTTGGCCTCTTGCTGGGACTTATGGTCCTGGCGCCTTCTGCCTGGGCCCAAGGCTCGGGCCAGGATTCCGCCCGGGTTGAAGAATTGCGCGACGGGATGGATCTGGCCAAGAAGAACGGCGCCAAGGGGCAGTTGCCCCACGCGTGGTGGGATCTGGACAATCGCCTGGATGAAGCCAAGAAAAACGGCGCCACAGATGCTCAATGGCAATCGCTCGAAACAGATGTGCAACGGCTGCAAAATGCCGCCGCATTCGTGGCCAAAATGCGGCAACAAAAAAGCGGAATGGAGGCGTTGTTGGGACGTTTTGATCAGTCCCTCGAGGAAATCGCGGCTCTCTATGGCGTCCGGACTGATCCCATATTGTCGGGGCAACGGGCCGCAGAGGATTTGCTCGAAAACCTGAGCCAATCAAATTTCGAACGCCAGGTTCAGATCGATTCTCTGTCGGTCACCAACCGGCGGTTGCAGGAGACGGTGGCCAACAAGGTTGTATATCAGGATTCCATGATCACCGCCCTGCAGGTTGAAGTCAGCGCCTTGCGTCAGAAGCTCTGGGAGACGGAATTACGGGCCGGTGTGGCCGAAGCCGACCGCTCGGCCGCCGAAAACGTGCTCAGCCAAAAGCAGGCCCGAGAAGCGGCCATCGCCGGATTGCGGGCCTCATTTGGTCCCGATGAAGCCGAAGTGCTGCTCACTCCCGACGGCACCATTGTCATGCGGGTGTTTGGCTTGTCGTTTGGCGTGGGCAGTGCCGATTTGAAGTCTGGTCAGCAAGCCTTGATCACCAAAGTGGCGGCAGCCGTGCAGCAATTTCCCGAAGGGGAAGTGCGCATCGAAGGGCACACGGATGATACCGGCAGCCGGGATGCCAATCTGCGGTTGTCCCGCCGGAGAGCTGAAACAGTCGCGCGCAAGCTTGAAGAGGACCTGGGCCTGGCTCCTGATACCGTGATTACCGAGGGAATTGGCCCGGATCGCCCCATTGCCCTTAACAGCACGTCCGAGGGGCGTGCGCGCAATCGCCGCATCGATGTGGTGATCGCCGGCGGGTCTTGAAATGATGGGCGCCGCTGAATTTGACATTCGGCGTTCCATGGATACTTTTTGCGACTGAATCATCGTTCCGGAGATCATATCTCCTCATTTTAACTTCTGCACATCTGCAGATTCGGAGGGAATCATCATGATGTCATTTCTTGCTCAGGCCGATGCCGCTCAAAACGCGGTCGATCCGGATCTGTGGCTGCAGGCGCTTGATTATCTGAAAACCGAAGGACCAGCCATTGGCCTGAAGGTGCTCGGCGCCGTGGCTATCCTGATCATCGGTAGCATGATCGCCAAGGCCGTGCGCGGTGGCGTGAAGAAAGTGATGCTGTCTCGTGGCGTGGACCCCAGCCTGGTCGGCTTTGTCGGCAGCCTGGCTTATTTTGCGCTGATGGCCTTCACTGTTATCGCAACCGTGGGGCAGTTTGGAGTCCAGACCGCCAGTTTTGTCGCGATCTTGGGTGCTGCGGGTTTTGCCGTGGGCATGGCGCTTCAGGGTACGCTGGCCAACTTCGCCTCTGGCGTGATGATCCTGCTGTTCCGCCCCTTCACCACCGGTGACGTGGTCGAAGCCGCTGGCGTCAAGGGCAAGGTCGTGGACATCGCCATTTTCAGCACCACCATCAATACGCCTGACAACGTGCGCATCATCGTGCCCAATGGCCAACTGTACGGCGGCATCATCAAGAATTTCAACGGCTACGATACTCGCCGGGTTGATATGGTGATGGGCATCGGTTACGGCGCGGACATCGATCAGGCCATGCAAATCCTGACAGACCTTTGCGCCAATGACAGCCGAATCCTGAAGGATCCGGACGTGACCATTGCCGTTTCTGAGCTGGCCGATTCCAGCGTGAATATTATCGTGCGCCCCTGGGTAAGCAGCGGCGATTACTGGAATGTATTCTTCGACATGCAGAAAAACACCAAGCAGGCTTTCGACGCGGCCGGAATCGATATTCCGTACCCGCAGACGGTCGTGCACCTGAACAAAGTGGACGCCTAGTTGTCTCGTTTTCCAAGGAGGATGGAAATGATGAATCGCAAGTTTTTAACGGGGGCATTGCTCGCCGTGGTCCTGATGGTGGCTGGTTCGGTGCCGGTCATGGCCCAGGACGAACAGCCAATCGGCGTGTGGCAGAAGGAAATCAAGATTGGCTTGAACATTCTGCAGAGCTCATACAGCGAAAATTGGAATGGCGGCGAAAAGGGTTCGGCGGTTTGGACCGGCAACCTGGATGCCCGTTTCGAGAAGAACTTTTCGCAGTCGGCCAACTGGCGCAATACGTTGAAGTTGGCCTATGGCCAGACCCATAACCAGGAACGCGACGCCCAGGGCGACCTGTTCTGGAAGCGTCCGGACAAGTCCGACGATATGATCGATTTCGAGAGCATGTTCCGCTGGAAAATGAGCAGCGGGTGGGATCCCTTCGTGGCGTTGAACTTCACTTCGCTCTTCCAGGACCAGAATGATGCCCAAGGCCGGGACATCAACCTGAACCCGATGACGTTCAAGGAGTCGGCTGGTATCTCGCGCATTTTCATGGAAACCGAAAAGCGCAAGTTGATGACGCGTGCCGGTGTGGCCTTCATCCAGAACAGCCGCAAGTATTTCCCGGCTGATCTGCCTTCGCTGGACACCGAGTCGGAATCCTCCAACGGCATTGCCGCGGAATGGATCACCGAGTACATGGCGATCGTCTTAAACGACCGCGTGAACTGGGAGTCGAAATTGACGATGAGCTTGCCGCTCAGCTATTCGATCAAATCCGATTTCGAAGACGGTTTCACCTCGGTTGGCGAGCTTCCCGAAGACATCGCCGACTACACCTCGGCGGTGGACGTGGACTGGGACAATACCTTTACCACAAACATCACCAAGGCGATCTCGGTGAAGTTGTTCGTGCGTTGGGTGTATGACAAATACGACAACACTGTCGCCCCGGTGGTTGATGAAACCGGCGCCCTGGTCAATGAGGCCGACGTGTTCCGTGCCATCCGCAAGGCGGGGCAATTCAAGCAGACTCTGGCGCTTGGATTTGGGTATACGTTTAACTAGGCGGTTGCGGGGGTTGGTGGGGACGCGGGGCAGCCACATCGTGTGGCTGCCCCGCTTGCGTTCCGGTCTGCTCCGCCCTCCTGGCTCCGCAAACCTCCACGACATCCCACCAACCCCCACAACCGCCTGGTTGCGTCGCGGACCCTCGCAATGGGGGCGTTTTAGAAGGACGGGTGTCTTGTTCAGCCAGCAGCGAGCTCTTCAGCTTCCGGTCCTGATTTGGGGTTGGTGGTGGGGCGTCACGCAGGGGTGCGTAGCCAGGGATGGCGGAGCGGCCCGTAGTGCGAAGAAAGCCGGGGCACGAGGCCCCGGCTTTCTGTCCCCATCACCAACCCCAAATCAGGATCGGAAGCTGAAAAACACCTACTCTTTCAACAAAGCCGCCACGTCCTTGAACTGCGCTGTTCCGGCCTTGCCAAGAATTTCGAACATGAGCATCTGGGCGCCCATGCTTTGCACGCCAAGCTCGGCCATGCGGCGCAGGCCGATGTCACGGTTGGCCGCCGAGCATGAACTGACGGTGTCAACGGCTACCGAAACCTGCTTGCCCTGCCGCAACATGTCGAAGGCGGTTTGGTAGATGCAAACGTGGGCCTCGATACCGCAGAGAATGATTTGGTCGCGGGCCGAATCGTTGATGGCCTTGTTGAAAGGCGCGCATCCGGCACAGCTGAAATCGATCTTTTCGATGGGTGCAAAAGAGCTGTGCAGATTGCGGATTTCCGGCACGGTGACGCCCAGACCGCGGGGGTAGTGTTCGGTCGTGATGATGGGTATTTCCAGTTGTTGGCAAAAGCGAATCAGGCGCTCGGTGACAGCCAGCACCTGGTCCATGCCATGAATGATGTCCCGGAATTTTTCCTGCAGGTCAACCACGACCAGAACCGTGCGGTCGATGGTCAGGCGGTCAGGCAGATTCGACTTGTTCATCAGCGGTGTCCTTTCGCTCAATTGCGGCGCGGGGGAGCATATTGTCCGGCCGCGGTTACGGTTTCGGCATATTCGCTGTGCCAACTTTGATTGAAAAAGCGGTCCGGCTCGGTCGAAGCGCCGTCGCCCAGAAAAAAGAGCGAGAGGTTGCGGGAGCCGTAGAAATAGTCCCGCGACCAGTTGCTCGTGCCGATCCACAGGCCCTTGCCGTCGACGGTTAAATATTTGGCGTGTTCAACCCGGGCGAAGGGAATGAAGCCTTTGCTGTATTCAGGAATATTGGTGAAGCGGACTTCCAGGTTGGGCAGCACCGCCAGGCTCTTGATCCAGGGCAGTTTGTACTTGGATTTGGACCAGTTGGACAAAATGATCCGCACGTCAACCTTGCGGGCCGCGGCGCGGCGCAGAGCGCTGTCGAGGTCTTCGAACAGGCGGCCTTCACGGTCGGTCACGCCGTAGGAGAGCAATTGCAGGTGCACCGAGTCGCGGGCCGAATCGATCAGGTCGACAAGCAGCGGCAGGTCCCAGGCAATACCATCGGGCAGGGCGCGCCGGGGGCTGGCCGCGACGATGCCCTGCACCAGGTTGCCTCCGGTGGTCTGCACTGGTGCGCCGGGCAGATCGAACAAGCCTGCCTGTGTATCGGCAGAGGTGTCTTGGGCCTGGTCTGGGTGTGCGGCCAGATGCCAGTCCATTTCATAGACACTGCGCACCTGCCGGGCCATTTCGGGCTGCTGCACCAGCACGCCCAACTCATGTATCTGGTCCATGGCCCGCCAATCCCAATTCTGACTGCCAACATAAAAGCTGTCGTCATCCAGCAGCATGTACTTGGCGTGCAGCACACCATCCCACATCGCCGCTGCATCCAGGATGCGGGTTTCGGCGCCTTCGGTCTCGGCAAAAAGGGCCGGGACTTCCGGGTAGGTTTTCAGGAATTTTGAATCCGCCAGGATCTGCACCTTGACGCCACGGGCAGCCGCTGCGGTCAAGGCATCCAGTGTGGGCAACAGGCGGTCAGGTGTGCCCGCCGGAGCGCTGGCGTCGTTGCCATCGCCAATTCGGCTGTAGTAGAAGCTGGCGACCTGAATGGTGTGGCGAGCGGCAGCGATGGCGCTGGGCCAGACTTCGGCCGCTTCGGGCAGGTCGGGCAAATCAAGGCTGGTTTCGGCAGGCACGGATTCGACAAACCGAACCGTACCAGGGGACCCGGCACAGGCGGTGCAGGCTGAGATCAGGATCATCAGACTCAATGCGCCGGCAACGGTTTTCAGAGGGGAGCAAAAAATCATGGAGTACATGGCCTTTCGGCTGGGGTGATGCGCTGTGTGCAGAATAGTGTGCGGACTCATCCGGCACAATCTCCAAATCCGGGCTCGCCTTGGGTACGGTGGGTCCGTGTGGTATATTGTTTGCTCGGTCAATGAGTTGAACGGGTCTGGGGGCGTTGTCCATCGCAGTAGGACGTCACCTGCAGAAGGGCGATGGCAGGCATGCTCAGAATCGGACAGCACAACTATCTGGAGGTCATTAAAGAAGTCGACTTCGGCTTCTACCTCGACAGCCAAGATGAGCAATGGGGCGAGATTCTGCTGCCCCATAACTCAGCCCCTAAAGACTGCAACGTCAACGACTTCCTGGAAGTCTTCATCTACTTTGATTCCGAAGATCGTATCATCGCCACGACTCACCGGCCCCACGCGGTGGTGGGCGAGTTCAATTTGCTGCGCGTTTCGGCCATCGAAAAAGTGGGGGCCTTTCTGGACTGGGGCTTGCCCAAAGACCTGTTGGTTCCCTTCGGCGAACAAAAAATGCGCCTCAAACCCGAGCGCTCCTACATCGTCTACGTCTTCCGGGACGAGGCCACGGGCCGGATTGTGGGTTCTACCCGCCTGAACAAGTTCGTCGACCAGGAACCTGCTGACTATGAGGTCGACCAGGTGGTGGAGCTGCTGATCGTGCGGGAAACCGATCTGGGCTACAAGGCGATCATCAACGATGCGCACTACGGTTTTCTCTACCACAACGAAGTCTTCAAACCTCTGCGCGTCGGCAAAAAACTTCGGGGCTATATTCAGAAAGTCCGCGAAGACGGCAAGATCGATTTGTCCCTGACGAAGGCCGGATACGAAAAAGTTGGCGGCATCGCGGCCTCGGTTCTGGCTGTTCTGGCCAAGAAAGGCGGCTTCCTGCCGCTGACTGTCAAGACTCCGCCCGAAGAGATTTCCAAGCTGTTTGGCGTGAGCAAGAAGAACTACAAAAAGGCCCTGGGCGCTTTGTACAAACAGCGGTTGGTGGCCATCGATGACGATGGCATCCGGTTGATGGAGACGCAGCCCAAAGAGGTTGCCGACGAAGCGCCGGTGGCGGGCATGGTTTCTTGCTGCATCATCGCCAAGAATGAGGCCAAGCACTTGCCCGATTGCCTCAAATCAGTGGCGGACATTGCCGACGAGATCATCGTAGTCGACACCGGTTCGACTGACGGAACGCCCGATTTGGCGGCTGACCTGGGCGCAATCGTATTGCACCAACCCTGGCGGGATGATTTTTCGGCGCCGCGCAATCTGGGGCTTTCCCACGCTCGGGGTCAATGGATCCTGATGTTGGATGCGGACGAACGTCTGGTCCCCAGCAGCATCCCGGCTCTGAAAATGGCCATCGAGAAAGATGATCTGGATTGTGGCCTGTTGCCCCTTCACGATGCCGATTCGGCCGATGCTTCCAGTGAAGATGTGGTTGCTGGTCGAGGCAGGCTCTCTGCCCCGGTGCTGATCCCGCGTCTGTTCCGCAATGTGGACAACTTCAAATGGGAGGGCATCATTCATGAGCGCCCGACCGGTTGGCTGAGGCGCGGTCCCAAACGCATCGTTGCCATTGAAGGCGCTGATTTGGCTCACTATGGGAATATCCCGCAATTGCGAGAGAATCTGGGCAAATTTCAACGCAATCTGGATCTGTTGGAAAAACAGGCACTGAAGACCCCGGAAGACCCGCGCACTCTGGACTATCTGGCCTACACTCTCAAGGGACTCGGTGAGTCGCAAGGGGCTGCCGAGGTGGCGGCGAAGGCCTGGCGTGTGCTGCAGAAACAAGAGACCAGTACTGGCGGTATCCGTGAAAGTGTAGCGACCATTGCCACCCTGCATGCCGATTTCCTGCGTGAGGCAGATCTCTTGGAGGCTTGCCTGGCTGTGCTGAACCAGGGACTGATCTGGTGCGAAGGCACCCATGACCATGAGCATCCGAATTTGCTGTTCCAATTGGGAGCGGGGTATGAGGTAAAAGCCCTGCGCAGCGAAGAGCAAGCTGATCGGCAACGCTGCCTGGAGTTGGCGCGCGACTACTACCACAAGTGCCTGGCGAAACAGGGGCAGTTGTTTCCTTCGGAACTAAATCCTGCCGACTGCACCGGGGTATTGGGGTGGAAAAGGCTGGGCATGGTGGCTTTGCTGGAGCGTGATTTCACCAAGGCCCGTGAGGCCATGGAACAGGTGTTGGCAGTCGACAAGGACGATGTCGAAGCTCAATTGGGTCTGGCCGAAGTGTCCCTTCTCAGCGGTGATCTGGAGGCCTGTCTCAAGCAGATCAAGTCACATATGAAAATGCTTCCCGCCGATGCACTGACCATCGCCGCCTGTTGCCAGTTTGCCGCTGACCAGGAAGATTCGGCCCGGTCTCTGGCGACCAAGGCCGCCCAGAGTTTCACGGATAGTGGATTTTTAGCCTCCCACCGACGGCGGGATTTGATCGACCTTTGCGAAAAACTCAACGAGGCACTTGACTGAGGCGCGATTGCCGCGCTGTCTTGCGAAACACCCGTATCATTTGCCTGAAGGAATTGCCCATGACTTGCAATGACATCCTGACCCGCTTGCGCTACACCTTCGACTACAGCGACGCGGAGATGGTCAAGATTTTCGCTGCCGCCGACCACACCGCCACCGAGGACCAGGTGCGCAGTTGGGTGGCCGGCCAGGACAGCCCCCAGCATGAACCTCTCGAGGACCGGGTGTTGGCCTCATTTCTCAATGGATTCATCAATCACCGACGAGGCAAGAGGCCAGGTGATCAGCCGGAGCCCGAGTCGCGGCTGAACAACAATTTGATTGCCAAAAAACTCAAGATTGCCCTGAATCTGAAAAGCCAGGACGTGATCATGCTCTTGAGCCTGGCCGAATTTGACCTCAGCAATCATGAACTGAGTGCCTTTTTTCGCAAGCCGGGGCACAAGCATTACCGGCAAATGAACGATCAGATATTGCGGAATTTCCTGCGCGGATTGCAGCTGGAAATCAGGCCCTGAAAAACAACCGGCCCCACCGTGAAGGCGGGGCCGGAGTTTCCAATCAGTCCGGAATTCTAGCCGCGGGCATCGCCCAACAGGTATTCCAAATCCTTCATTCGCGCCTCATGATCTTCGGCAAAGGCGATGACGCCCTTGGTCAAAGATTCCGTATCGATGCCCGCACTCTCGCAGACCTCATCCAATGAACCACCGGGTCGCCACATGTCATCCCAGTCGCTGCTCATGGCGTAGCGGTCGGCCAAGGGATTGAATTTCCAATCGCCCATCGACCGCCGCGAACAGTTGGTGATGTAGGTGCTGTTCATCATGTCACCCGCCGTCAAAACTGTGTTCTGATACGATTCGTCCTGCAGTTCGAACAACTCCACACTGGGCACCGCAACAAGCTTCACGTTCACGCCGGCAGCATCGATGGCCGGCAATGCGTTGAGCAAATTGTACGTGCTCATCGTGCCCTGCACCAGGATCACGCCCTGTTTGGGCAGGCCTTCCTTGTAATCGCGCAGGATGTACGCACCCTTGGCGGCATCCTTGTAGGAACCGAGGCCCAGCGCTTCACGGTCCGGAATCTCGACGTTGGGACGCGTCAGGTGAATGGCAATGATGGGGCTTTCGGTCTGCAAAGCGGCGGCCAACATCACCGGCACTTCGTTGTATTCCCAGGGGTGGATGTCAATGACCATGCCATCGGGGAACATCTGGGTGCTGGCGGGACTGAAGACGCCAAAGTGAGTCCGGCCATCTTCGGCCGTTTCAGGACCACTGTGGCCGGCAACCCAAATGGTTTTACCAACTTTCAGTTCACAATCCTGGGC
>JADGEP010000089.1 GCA_016744275.1 Candidatus Krumholzibacteriia bacterium
GATCAGGCCCAAGCCGGCCAGAGCTCCGAACCGTCTGGCCAGTGATTGATTCTTCCCCAGGAACTCTCCAGCGAAAAACCCAGCGAGGGTACCGGCAGCTGCCGGCAAAGAAGACACCAATCCCTCTGGGTCAAAGGCAATCCCGGCACCTTGGTAGAGGTGACGCGCACCGGGCCAGACCAGGTCTACTCGGCGGACGAAGTTGTCCTGCAGGGCAAAACTGCCCTGGCCCCAAGCTTCGGCCAACGGCAAACGCATGAGCAGCTCGTAGCACAGCACCAGCCCCAGCAAGACGACCAGGCGCCCCATTGATTGGCGCACCAGAACAACGGTCAGCCCGGCGATCAGGTAACACATGGCAATGCGCTGCAAGACGCCCCAAAACCGCAGCTCGGCCAGATTGTTGTAGGGAAATCCGTTCAACAGCAGGCCCAGGGCAAAAATGATGGCCGTCCGCATCACTACTTTTTGAACCAGGTGGCTGCGGCTGGCACCGGCGGTCAGGCGCCGTTTGAAGCTGAGTGAAATGGCGACGCCAACGGCAAAGAGAAAAAACGGGAAAACCAAATCGGTGGGAGTCCAGCCATGCCAGGCGGCGTGTCGCAGGGGGCCATGAATGTGACCCCATGAACCCGGGTTGTTGACCAGGATCATCAAGGCTACGGTGAGGCCCCGAAAAACATCGAGGGAGATCAGGCGTTCGTTCTTCATACGAAGATCATGCCGTCTCTCCCTCGATATGACGAGGAGGAATTGTCAGGTGACTAATTTTCCAGTGTCTACTTTTGTGGCGCCGACTTTTGCCGGGCCGAACTGTCGGCATCGCTCAAGGGCAGGGGCAGCCCCATGGGCATTCCCATTGCGCGGGCCGTCTTGCGCACTGAACGCACCGGACGCACCGGGCCCTGAGCCGTGGTATCGGTGGCAACCGCAGCCGTATCTTCGCCAAGCCCAATGGACCCCAGGAAAGCCAATGGGTTCATGTTTACCGGATTTGATTTCACTGGAGACTTTGAACCGTCTGCCGGTTCTTTTACCGCATCGGCAGCGACGGCCACCGAGTCAGCCGGCCGCATTGCCGACGGGCGCGGTCGAGACGCAGCCTTCGATTTTTCAGGCGCGAGCCCAAATTCCGCCACCGTTTCTTTCTGCCGCAGAGCCACATAGGTGCCCAGGTTCTGATCCAACTTGTCCCGCACCACAGCGGCCTTTTCCGTTTGGCCCAGCTCCTCGTATAAGGCGATGGTTTGCAGAACGTATTCGGACTTTGCCGGATCCAGGCGGCTGGCCGCCTTGGTCAGCTGCAGGGGAATCACCTGGTAGCCGTCGTCGCGCAAAAGGTCGCCACCCACATCCAACTGGTGAGCCATTTGCACCGGGTCAGCCGCGACGATCAGGACCACAACCATGGCCACGACAGCCAAAGCGTAATAGTCGCCCTTCACCTTGGTCTTCAGACCTGGCTCAACCAAGACTTGCCGCATGCCCTCGAGAGCCTGGGCAATGTGACCCAGGAAGCCAAGAGCAACGACCGCGCCCGCAATCAAGAACGTGGTTTCCAGAGCGGGGCCTGACGACGCCAACCACCCGCTCACTTGGTGATGCTTCCACAATCCCGAGACGTTGAGCAGGATCACGACACTGGTGGCCGCCGGCCAGAGCAGCCACAGACTGAGAGCCGCTCGCCCTCGGTGTCCGCTCAGAAGCAGGCCGCTGCCGGGAGCGATCAGGCCCAGGCTGGCAATGGCCCAACCGCGGCGCAACCAATAAGGCAATTTGTTCACATGAGGCACACCTTCGCGCCCGGCCAGATCAAGCGCCCTAGCCCAGGCCGTGAACCCGGCGATGGTGGCCACCGCCAAGAGCCCCACCCAAAGCCAGACAGATGCCGGTGACTCGGGTCGCACCAGGTTGCCGAAGCGCAAAAGGATCAAAGCCATGGTGGCAGCTACGGCCAATCCGGCCAAACCGAGGGCTGATTTTTGCCGACGACCGGCGGGAGTCAACAAAACCGCCAACGGCCCCAACAGGTACGTCAGGGGCAATAGTGTTGCAAAATGCAGTTTCGACTTTGGGGGTGGCGGCGCCTTGACAGCCCGCCTTGCAGGTTCGGCCGCCGCTGGTCTTGGGGGCGCAGAAGCGGCGCTTTGGAACCGTTTGTTGGGCTGGGCGGTTGCCAAGGGTTTCGGGTTGGGGCGCATGACGTCTTGTACGTCTCCCGCCTCTATCATCCAGGTTTTCCTGTTTTCACTCATAATGCTACCAACTGGCTGCAGGTCTTTGGTTCGTGGGTGCCCGATGCAGCACTCCGATTAATTCACGCTTGCAAGTGGTGTTCCGTTGAGCCGCGACAGCAGGTTGTGTATGTTGGGCCCGTTGTAAAAACCCTTTGGAAAGGACGACCATGAATCGCCTTCTGATTCTGCTGGCTACCCTCTTGTTGGACACCTCCGCCCTGGCCGAAAGCCCCGTGCAACGGGTCTCGCCCATCCGGCCTGTTTCAACCTATTCGATCGTGGCCCGGGATGCCCAAACCGGCCAGATGGGTGTTGCGGTGCAGTCGCATTGGTTCAGCGTGGGCTCGTTGGTGACGTGGGCCGAAGCTGGTGTGGGCGCGGTGGCGACCCAATCGATGGTCGACCCCAGCTATGGCACCCAAGGCCTGGAACTGATGGCTTTGGGCACCCGCCCGGCCGTGGCCCTGGAAGAGTTGTTGGCGGCGGATCAGCATCCGGACATCCGGCAGGTCGCCATGGTCAATTATACCGGCGAAGTGGCGGCTCACACCGGTGGGCGTTGCATCGCCTATGCCGGGCACAAGGTGGGCATGGGGTATTCGGTGCAGGCCAACCTGATGGGCCCGTCGACAGTGCCCGAGGCCATGGCCGCAGCTTTTGAAAAAGCCAAGGGCCCGTTGGCCGAACGCCTGGTGGCGGCATTGGCGGCGGCGCAGGCCGAAGGCGGCGATATTCGGGGGCGGCAATCGGCAGCCATCCTGGTGGTACCTGCTGAGGCCACCGGTGAAGTGTGGAACGACGTGCTGGTCGATTTGCGGGTCGAAGACCATCCGGATCCTGTGGTCGAGCTTTCGCGCCTGCTGCAATTGCACCGTGGATACGAAATGATGAACGCCGGCGACGTGGCCGTTGAAGAGGGGAACCTGCGCGGTGCGGACTATTTCTACGGTGAGGCCGAGCGCATTCTGGCGGGCAACCTTGAGGCGCGGTATTGGCATGCGGTGGCGTTGGTCAACGCCGGCAAAGTCGATCAGGCCCTGCCGATTTTCGCCAAGTTGTTCTACGCCGGAGAGAATTGGCGTGAGCTCACTCCGCGCCTGATGACGGCCGGTTTTCTGGAGGTCGATCTGGCCACCCTTGAGCGGATCATGACGGTCATTCCCCCCAACAAGCAGGTGAAGTGATGAGGCGCAATCTCGGCACAGCAGGAATCTTGTTGTTGATGCTCACCTTGGCAATCGGCTGCGGTGAACCAGTGGAACAACCGGCTGCCCATACGGTTGGGTTGTACAAAAACGTCACGGTCCACTTCACGCCGGATGATTCGACGGCCTTTGATTCTCCCTTCGCCAGCGCCCGGGACAAAGGGCGGATCATGAGCACCTTCCACGAATTCCCCGTGCTTGGCGGCCCCGAGCGCGTGACCCTGAAGTTGACGGTTTCGCCCATCCGCAAAGACATCCGCAACATGCATGACCGCTGGGACCGCGCCGGTTGGGTGCGCCTGATCAAACCCGGCATGGCACCGGTGGAATTGTGCCGATTCATGACCGCGTACGGTGGAGAAATCACCCATGAGGTGGACATCACCCGAGCAGCACCGTTGCTGGCGGGCCATTGCGAATTCGAAGTATTCATCGACACCTGGGTTTCACCGGCCTGGACGGTGAATGCCGAGCTGATATTCACGCCGGATGACAGCGGTGTGGTGAACCCGCCGCGCTGGTCATTGGGGGCCTTGTTTCCCGACGGCGGCCTGACTGCTGAAAAGCCTGAAGCCACCGCAACGATCATGGTGCCCGAACGCACCCGCTGGGTCGAGATGGCCGCCATCACCACCGGCCACTGCACCGACGGCACCGATGCCGACGAATTCATCACCAAGGACAACGTGATTCTGGTTGATGGCCATGAGGTCTACCGGTGGCGCCCCTGGCGCGACGACTGCCGCGATTTTCGCGACGTCAATCCCTACTGCGCCAAGTGGGCCGATGGCTCCTGGAGCAGCGACTATTCGCGCAGCGGTTGGTGCCCCGGCGATGTGGCCGAACCGGTGTTCATCGACCTGAGCGGCGCCCTGACGCCCGGCCAACACACGGTGACCTGGCGGGTCGAGGACATCCGACCCCGCGACGACAAGGACCAGCACGGCTATTGGCGAATCTCCGCGTCGGTGAGCGGTTGGTAAGATCAGGCCGGCCGGGAACGTTTGGCCGTGGCGATCATCAGCGCGGCCAAGCCGGCACCGAGGGCTGCGACTGGCCAGAAAGCGCCGGCGTTGCCTGAAGCCGCCGCCGTGTCGACGAGCCAGCCCAACAACGGGGCCAGCACCATGGCCGCCAATCCTTTGGCCTGGCTTTCGACCGACAGGATGGTGGCCCCCTGGTGTTCATCCGAGTGGCTGTCGAAGCGGCTGATGTGCATGGGGCGAAACAGGTTCTGCAACAGACTGAGGCCAACGAAGAGGGCGATGGCCAGGCCGGTTTGAGTGAAATACAAGAGAGGAACCAGCGCTAAATAGGCAACCAAGGTCGCCCACCAGACCACGCCCACACCGCGCTCTTCGCCACCGCAACGCCGGGCCACGCGATGGCTTTGGCGACTGGCCCAGGCGGACAAAATGTACAACGCCAGATAGACCACCCCGATCAATACCGGCCCGCGGTTTTTTTCAGCGAGCATCAACAGCACCGGCGCGGCCAACGCCGCTTGCCTGATCAATGGCTGCAGGTAGTCCTTGGCCACTTTGAAAGTTCCTTCAAAGGTCATCGACTCGGCCATCAGGCGACGCAGGTGCGCGGTGTGAAAGACCCGGCCAAAGGCACCCCGCAAATGGCGGTAAACCTGAGGCAAGTCGGCACCGGCCTGAGGGCTGCCGTCCAGGTGGTCGGGATAACCCATGAAATTGATGATGCCCAAAACGTAGGGCACCATGGACATCAGAAAGACCCAGCGGTATTCCCCCACGCTCACCATCAACGCCGTGGCCACGATGATGCTCACGGCCGAACCGATTTTAGACCAGGAGCGGGTGAACCCGTAGACCCTGGTTTTTTCGTCGAGCCTGTTTTCAGCCCGCAACCAGGCGAAGATCATGGCCTTGTGGGTGCCAGTACGGAAGGCGTCACCCAAGGCGTAGAAAACCATGGCGATGGCGAGTTGAGCGAAGGTTGACCCCATGGCAAAGACCAGAAATGAGGCCAGATAAGCGGCGAAAGAAAAGATCATGGCCCGGCGCCGACCGTAGAGATCAGCTAGAGCACCTGAAGGAATTTCCAGCAGATTGGCGCTCAATTCCCGCACCGCCACCAAGAGGCCGATCTGGGTGAAGCTCAACCCCTGGTCGAGGAAAAACAAGACAAGGAATGGCTCAAAGAAGCGTTGGTTCTTCAAAAAACCATACAATGAAAAGCGAACCAGCACGTTGTGACCTGCCCGGTGATCGGCCCCTGTTCAGGAGCGGTCAGTAGTCCATTTTCTTCAGCAATCCCGCCAACGTGCGCAGCCGCTCGGCGATGATTTCGTCGTCCTGATGCAGGCGCTCGTCGAAGAGCTTCATGTCTTCGGCGAGGTGCTCGTTGCCTTGGCACACCGCCACATTCATGGCGCCACCCTGCAGGCCGATCCGATCGATGGTCGGAAAGTCGGCGAATTCCTCATCCGGGCGGTGGTACTTTTCGGCGAAGTACTGCTTGGTGCGGCAGACCAGAATGGCCAGATCCAGCACCCGGTGCAGCGGCATTTCTTCGGATTGGCGCGACCACTTGGTGCCGGTGTGGCGCCAGATCTTGGCCGAAATGTCGACCTGTCCGCGGTCATTCCATTGGGCCAGGCCCAGAGAAAGGCCCTGGGCATCGGAATCCGGGGCCAAGCGTCCGTCGATCTCGCCATAGTCTTCAGAGACCATGACCGGCTTGTGTTTGAGAGATACGGGGATTTTCATGATTTGCTCCGTTGTTTTACTGAACCACTAGTTTACTAGTTTAGTAAATAAAAACACCGCCCGCAAGAGCTCATCCAGGCCCGGAAAATCACCACACCATCGGGGTGTATCCTTCTTTGATCAGATTGGAAATCATTTCCCCGACATAGGAGACATCCAGGCCCAGGTCCTTCAGGCCCGCATCCGAGCCCTCACGGTCGGCTAAAAACTTGCAGGCCACCGCCGTTTTTTCGTATCGGTGGAACTCGCGCAGCAGCTCTTGCAGGTCTTCGTCGCGGAGCAGAAGGTCTTCTGAGGGACCGAAAAGAATCAGTTTTACGTCATCCAACCATTGGTATTTGGTGGCGTTTACGGCGTACATCAGGCCCGCTTCGGCTTTGGCCAATTCGGCGGTGCCGATGATGACAACAACTTTGTGGCTCATGATTCCTTACCCGGCCAGTCGAGGGACAAAAAGTCGATGCCGTAGAGATCACGCAGCACCTTCAGGTGGTGCAATTCGTGAGCGGCCATCAGCCAAGGCACCGCCTTGACGGTCATCGTGGAATCGTTGGCCTCGCCCCGTCGGGCGTAGGCTGCCGCGTCAAAGCTGCGGAACAGATACAGATGGTTGGTGCGCGTAACATGGTGCTCTTTCCACAGTTCCACCCGAGAGCGCTCGCCGGCATTGCTGTTCGCCGCCCACACGTTTTCGTCCATTCCCGGCTGCGCGTTGGGCTCATTGCGGGCAATCCACAGGGCCCGAAAAGCAAACAGGCGCTCGGTATCAATGACATGGCCGATGAGTTCTTTCGCCGACCATTTACCGGCGGCGTAGGCATAATTTGCCTGCTCATCGGTGATGCTCTTGAGTCCGGCCAGAACCTGCTGCCCTTGTTCTCGCAGGATGGTGAAAATGTCGCGCTGCTCGACCATCAGGTGAGCCATGTAGGTTGCGTAGAACTCGGGGTATTCGTCCGGCGAGGGCTTGGTGAGGCGAATCATTGGCATTTTGGCCTTCCAGAGGGTAGTTTGGGGGCTCGTTTGGAGCATCACTCAATGAAGGATATACCATGATTGAAGCAGGCAAGACCGTCAAGGTCCACTACAAGGGCACTCTGGCTGACGGTGCCGTGTTTGACAGTTCCGAGGGTCGCGATCCCATCGAATTCGATATTGGCAGCGGCCAGGTCATTCCCGGCTTCGATGCCGCCGTGGCGGCCCTGGATGTCGGACAGACCGAAACCATCAACATTCCCTGTGCCGAAGCTTACGGCGAGTCGCGGGATGAAATGATCGGCCAGATTCCGCGCACCGAGCTGCCGGAAGACCTGGAACCGGAAGTGGATATGGTCCTGAGCATGCAGTCTCCCGAAGGCGAAATGCCGGTGCGCATCATCGAAGTGGCCGACGATACGGTCACTCTGGATGCCAACCACCCCCTGGCGGGCAAAGATTTGACCTTTGAGCTGACTCTGGTCGAGGTGCTGTAGGGTTTTTCCCACATCCCGATGACGATTGAAGGCCGGTTCTCCATGGAATCGGCCTTCTTTTTATGATATTGCCTCCCGCTTTTCATTATCTGGCTTTTTTGCGGTTAAGTTCCCACCAATCAGGGCGATAACCTTCTTGAAGAACTCATTTTTCACCCGGGGGGCGAGTATGCCCCAAGACCGGAGATTGTTTTTATATGCCCCGCAGACACCTATTCGCCTATTCGGTGTTTATCTGCATCCTGGCCCTATGGTCAGGATCGGTCTGGGCCAATTCAGAATTGCCGATACGATTCCACCGCTTGATGCTTGAAGACGGTTTGTCCCAAAGCTCAATCGTTTCCCTGCATCAGGATAGTCGCGGCTTTGTTTGGATGGGCACCCAGGACGGATTGAACCGGTACGATGGCTCAAAGTTTTTGACGTACAAATCTGATCCCGACCTCCGCCACAGCCTGAGTGATCCGAACATCACCTGCATCGCCGAAGACGAAGCCGGCGACTTGTGGTTGGGCACCGAAGGTGGCGGCTTCAATCTCTACCTGCGTAATCACGAGCTCTTTTTCTCGTATCGCAATGATCCCAACGACACCGACAAGCACCACTATTTTGACGTGCGCGATGTGGCCGTGGGGCGTGACAACAACATTTGGCTGGCCACAACCGGCGACGGGTTGCTACGGTTCAATACCGAGACGGAAGAAATCCTCAGTTTCCAACACGACCCTCAGGATCCGTTCAGCATCGCTTCGGATGATGTGCACAGTCTGTTGCTGGACGACGCGGGCATCTTGTGGATCGGCACCTCGCGCGGGCTCTCGCGCCACCAGCCCGGTTCAAAAAAGATCCGCAACTTCATCAATGATCCCAGCGACCCGTGGTCCATCGGGCCTGGCGAAGTCAAGAGTTTGAGCTCCGGTCAGGGCGACCGGATCTGGCTCGGCACCTCTCTCGGCCTGGTCAGCTACGACGCTCAGGAAGACCGTTTTTCGCGGCACGACCTTTGCCCCAGTGGCGCCACCGCCCTGAGCGACATTTCAGTCACGACCACTTTGGAAATGCCCGACGGCAATTTGTGGGTAGGCTCGGAGCACCGGGGCCTGTTTCTCCTGGAGCCGCTGACCGGCCGATGCCGAAGCTTCAAGAACAACTCCCAGGACGACTCCAGCTTGAGTGACAATGAGATCATGAGCCTGATGCTCGACCGCACGGGCGTGATCTGGATAGGCACCAGTAATGGCGCCAACCGCCTGGACAGCAAGGCCAAGCAGTTCTACCACATCTTCAAACAGCCGGGCAGCCCTGCCAGCCTCAGCGACGACTGTGTCTGGGCCATGTGGGAGGACCGCAACGGAGATGTCTGGACCGTCACCGAAAACGGCTTGAACATCTACCGAACCGCGACCGGCATGGTCGATCAGATCCCGGCCAATCCGGACGACCTTCGTTCCCCGAGTTACAACTCATTTGTCGAGCTGTATGAGGACCGCGATGGCAAGATGTGGATGTCCGCCCGCGATGGCGCCCTGAATCGATTTGACCCGGCAACGGGAATCTTCGAAAGGTTTCCCCCGATGCCCTATCGCGAGGGGCATCTGGCCACCGACAAAATCTTCACCATTGAGGGCGACGACAACGGCCGCGTCTGGATGGGCTCGATGGATGGTGTCGAAGTCTACGACATGGTGACCGGCACTTTCGAATCGATACGCCACGACCCGGCCGATCCCTACAGCCTGCCCCAGGGCAGCATCCGGGCCTTGGTATTTGACCACAAAGGTCGCATGTGGGTCAGCGCCTGGGGCAACGGAGTTTCCTATCACGACCCCACCACCGGGGCGTTCCACCATTTCCGTCACCGGCCGGACGACCCCAATAGCCTCAGCGGCAATGTGGCCTTGTGCATCTATGAAGACAGTCGCAAACGCATCTGGGTGGGGACCAGTTCAGGGCTGAACCTGCTGGATCCGGAAACCGGCGATTGTGGTTGGTACACCGAACGCGATGGCCTACCCAACAATACGATTTACGGCGCGCTGGAAGACAAATCGGGCAAGCTTTGGTTCAGCACCAACTACGGCCTGGCCCAACTGGACACGGACTCCGGCATGGTCCAGAGCTACACCGCCCGTGAAGGCATCCAGGACAACGAATTCAACATGGGTTCGTTCCACCAGGGCGCCCGGGGCATGATGTATTTTGGCGGCATCAAGGGCTTCACTTCGTTCTACCCCGACAGCATTCGCCACAACCCCTACGTGCCAACGGTGGCCTTGACCGACTTCCGCATTTTTAACAAACCCGTGGTGATCGGGCGCAATGATGATGGCCGAACCATCCTGGAAAAATCCATCAGTGAGGCCGATCAGATCACGCTGTCGCACAGTGACAACGTGATCAGTTTTGAATTCAGCGTCCTGCACTTCGCCTCTCCCGAAAAAAACCGTTTCGCCTACAAACTCGAAGGCTTTGAGGATGAATGGAATGACGTGGGCACTCGGAACCACGCCACCTACACCAACCTTCCCCAGGGCGATTACACATTCCGCGTGCGGGGTTCCAACAACGACGGCGTTTGGAATGATCATGGGGCGTCGATCAAACTCTCAGTGCATCCGCCATTTTATCTTCAGGCCTGGTTCATTGCCCTCGTGATCACCCTGATGGGTAGCAGTATCTACGGGATGCATCGCTACCGCGTGCGTCTGTTGGACGTTAAAAACAAGGTGCTGGAGAGGCGCGTGACTGAACGCACCGAAGACCTCACCCAGGCCAACGACCACTTGCAACAGGAGATTTCCGTCCGGCAAAGGGTCGAAGACGAACTGCGGGATGCCAAGGATTCGGCTGAAGCGGCCACCGAAGCCAAGAGCGAATTTCTGGCCAACATGAGCCATGAGATCCGCACTCCCATGAATGGCGTATTGGGCATGACGTCGATCATGCTGGACACCGAACTTTCCACCGACCAGCGCGAATACAGCGAAATGATCTTCGCCAGCGCGCGGAATCTGTTAGTGGTCATCAACGACATTCTCGATTTTTCGAAGCCGGCAAGCTGGAGATGGAAGACATCGAATTCGACTTGTGCCAGGTCGTCGATGAAGTCGCCGATGTCCTGTCGCTCAAGGCTCGCGAAAAAGAACTGCACTTCAGTTGCGTGATCGAACCGGGAGTGCCGCGGGTGCTCAACGGTGATCCCGGTCGCCTGCGACAGGTGCTGACGAATCTGGCCAACAATGCCGTCAAGTTCACCAGCGACGGCAACGTACGGGTCGTCGTTTCACTGGTACAGCAAAAACCATTGTGGTCCGAACTGCGGTTCGAAGTGCGCGATACCGGCGTGGGTATTCCCGCCAACCGCCTCGACAAGATTTTCCAGAGCTTCACCCAGGTGGACGCCTCGATCACCCGCCAATACGGCGGCACAGGCCTGGGATTGGCGATTGTCAAACAACTGGTGGCCCTGATGGGTGGCCAGATCGGCGTCGACAGTATTGAAGGCGATGGCGC